>NZ_JAYESN010000005.1:0-101659 GCF_034860625.1 Lamprobacter sp. | reverse complement strand
CCCTGATATCTCTCTCAACCAGCTCCAGATACGCCTTCTCCACGTCCCCGTCCTCGATCCCTGCGGCGATGAAGTCGTCCAAGGCATCGCACAACGCAATCGCCTCGGGGCTGTCTCCGAGTGGCTCCGTCCAGCGATCCGAGAGGGCATAGCGTCGCTCCAGATCAGCTTGGGTCATCGGCTCGAACAGCAGGTGCTTGCAGCGCTCCAGTTCAGCCAGCCGCTTGGCGCGTGTCTCCGGCGCCCTCGTGCCTCAGTGGAAAATGGTCTCGGGCGTCTCGGCGCTGAGGATGCGTTTGGACCATTGCTACAGCTGTTCAGGTTCGGCGGCGGTGATACGCTCGCGGTAGGTGTCGACGTCGTCAGGTCCGAATTTCTCATCCAACTACGCCAGTAAGAGGGTCGCTTCGCCTAGCTGCAGCCGAGCGCTGCCGCCGCGTCAGTGCCCGACCTTCGGCAGCTCGTCCCGCAGGGCCTTGGCAGCGGTGCCGCAATCAGTGCGGCGTGTCCTGGCGGAGGCGTTGCACCACCTCCAGCGAGAGCCCGCTGTAGCGTGCGATGGTGGCGTCATCGAGTTGGCCGTCGCTCAGCATTGCCAGGGCGGTGGCGCGACGCGCCGCTTGCGAGCCTTTTTCCAAGCCCTGCTCCCGGGCCTCAGCGAGCAGCGTCGCCTCATCCCGCAGGGCCTTCTCACGCGCCTCGGCCCAGTAGCGCGCTTGCTCGTCGGCGCTCATGGTATGCAGCTTGCCGCGGGCCTTCTGAACCGGGGGATGGGTTAGGGTGTTCATCACAGCCTCCTCGCGCCAGTGCTCAAAGTAGGCGATCCAGGCCGAGAGGCGCGCCGGGAGATGCCCGAGCGCGTCGGCCTTACGCAGTTCGACAACGTTCAGCTGCAGTTCACGCCCGAGGCGCACCGCGGGCCGGTCGCGGTCGCGCAGCTCGAAGCACCACAGCGCCTGATCAGCCTGCTCGGGCGCAGCGAACAGCGCGAAGTCGAGCAGATGGATGCCGATCACCGGCTTGAGTTGACCATAGTCCTCGCCCACACCCGATTGCTCGCTCAGCATCCGCGCCAGATACAGCGTGCCGCGGGCGCTCCAGGCTGGAAACCGCCGCACCTGCATCTCCACATTGTAACGCTGGCCCTGCTCATCGATGGCCTTGAGATCGAGCACCAGGCGCTTGCCGCTGAGCCGCTCGGCCGTGAGACGGGGGTCGAGCAGGCTGACCTCGATGATCGGCGGCTCCTGAAAGCGCACCGCATTGATCAGGTCGACGAGCAACTCCGGCTCTTCGGAGAAGACGCGGAAGAAGACATAGTCGTTCTTCGGATCGAGCAGTTCGGGAGCGTTGTCAGCCATTCATGCATCCTACACCGCTCACCAGCCGCTCGGTCACGCCCTGCCAGTGCACTTGCACTGACCAGACGACGTCCTCGAAGCGCTCCTCGAACAGCGGGGTGATGCCAGGGGTGTGCCACAGCGCGGTGTCGCTGAGTACGCGCAGCGTCTTGCGTTGGCCCCGGTACCAGGCGACGGTCACCGCCTCGCCCTGGGTGCGCGCCTCCTCCACGCGCTCGGTGAGCTTGGTCAATCGGGCCCCTTTCTGGGGCTTGCGCCCGCGCCGCCCGGCAGGCACCGGCTCGGGGAACTCAAACAGGCGTGCATCCAGGCGCAGCCGACTGATCAGCATGGCCTGATTGACCACGCACTCCCAGCCCAGGTGGATGCAGGCATAGCGCCCATCGCCGATCAGAATCCAGGGGCGTCGTCCCAGCCAGCGTGCGACCAGACGCACCATGACGACGGTCCACTCGACGGTCGTGCGATGCCGGCGACCGGCCTCGCTGTCGGCCTGCTTGGAGGGCCTCAGCAGGGTCAGAAACGGCAGGGCCCACATCCGCTGACTCCAGGGCACGGGCACCAATAGCGCCATCACCAGCCATTCCACGCCCAGGCAGGTGACCACCTTGCCGCGACTTGAGCGCACCGCATCGCGATACATCCCTTTGGCCCGGATACACCGCCCGAAGCGCCGCTCTAGGGTCTCGTCGACCGCCATCACGATCGGCACGCCAGCCGGCAGGAGGGCCAGCAACAGCCCCAGCAGGATCTGCGCGCCGCGCAGTCCTGACCAGCGCGCCCGGTTGAGAACCCGATGGTCGCGCTCGAAGCGCCGCTCGCCTGAGCGCCCCATCGCGCGCAGCGCTGCGGTCACCGTGCGCGGCCCCTGTGCGAGCAGGGTGCCAATCACCAACACCTGCGCATGCGCCCAGCTCGGACGCGTAAACAGGACAGCAAACGGCTCTAAGACGGCTACAATGGTGAACGGCAGTGCGAGCATGGGCGGCGTCGTTTGGCGTTTTGGTCGACATCAGACGATACCGCCCACCTCGCGCTGCCGCCAACCGCTCAGCCGTCGGCCACCCCTTGCAGGGCGCTCTCCGGCCACGAAACCGCTCGGCAAAATGGCCAAAGTCGAGTTATTGAGAAGTTACGAATAACAAGATCGCCGACCAGGTGAATTAGGGATTCACTGTAATGTCTTAATTTCTCTGCGCTTATCTGCGTCATCTGCGGTTGAAATGCTCTTTTGGGTTGATTGGCTGGCCAGCCGGGATGACTGCTAGGCGAGATCGACGGTCTGTGCTGGCTCGGCTGGCTGATAACACAGCAGGCGCTGTTGCACCACATCAGCGCTCAGACGCAGGCCGGTGGCGCGGACGTCGACCACAGTGACGCTCGCGGCCACCTCGGGATCGGTCTCGGCGGGCGCGGCCATGCGTGTCGCCGCAGGCAGGCGTTCGAGCCAATCCGGATGGTAGTGATGCCCAGCTAGGCGCGGAAACAGGGCCACATAGGCAATCCCAGACTCGACCAGATCCTGGAAGAAGTGCGAGCCGAAGGACAGGTCCGGGGTCATGCCGGCACCGATCTCGGCGACCTCGGCGATCACCGCCATGCGGTTGATGTCGGCGAAGCGGACCGGCACCCCCAGCTCAGGGCTGCTGGTTCCCCAACGGCCAGGACCGATGAGCAAGGTCGTGCAGTCGTCGCCCTCGGTGAACGCGCGGTTGAAGTCACCGACGAGCCGCCCGACGGCGTACTTTTGCATTCGCGACAAGGCCCCATAGCGGCGGCCATCGACGCGGATCACGCGGCTGATCGGCCGATCGATATTGCCGCCCATGAAATGCCCGCGGGTGGCGAAGAACAACTGCTGCTCGCTAACCGTCTCGGGCAGCTCCACCCGTTGCGTCGGCCCCAGGGTTTGCAACGGGCGGCACTGCACGAGACTAAAGCTCGGCGTGCCGTCCGCGGCCAGGTGCGCGGTGAACTCGATGTCGACCGGGTAGGCATAGGCCGCCTCCAGCGTTTTCAGCATGCGCTGCAGCACCGCACCGAAGGCGGTGCGCTCGAGCAGGGGCGCGAAGGTCACGCGCCAGATCGGCGCGCCACCACGCGCGCGCGTCCGTTCGCTGGCCTCGCGATCGATCTCCGCGCACCAGGGCAGCGGCCAGGCCGGCGCCAAGATCGCGAGCTCGCGCACCGCGATCGTCCGCCGCCGGTTATCGCTGATGTCTAGTACATCGACATCGCGCTGGGAGAACTGCCCCGGATCATTGGCGTCGCGAAAGGGCAGTCGGCGTGGCTGATCGAGTGCGACCACCCGCGCATGATCGCCCTCGATGCGATCCACGGCGCGCGTTCCCAGGCCCACCACCAGTCGCAGCATGCCCGCCGCCGGATCGAGATCCGGCTCCCAGGCGAAGAGGTTGCGCGAGACCCCGACCCCGGCGCAATCCGGCAGATAATAGCGTCCGTGATAGCGTCCGTTGACCCGCTGCAGCAGCAGTGCCATCGGCTCCTCACGCGCCTCCAGACCGCGCTGGCGACGGTAGACCAGGGCATCGTTGCTCATGGTGCTGGCGTACACTTGGCGGATCGCCGCCTCCAGCTGCTCGAGGCGCTGCTCCGGCGAGCCCTGATTGACGCAGAAGACACTCTCGTACTTGCCGGCGAAGGCATTGCCGAAGCCGTCTTCCAGCAGGCTGCTGGAGCGCACCAGGATCGGATACTGGCCAAAGTGATCGAGCATGCGCTCGAGATCCAGCCGCACCTCCTCGGGCAGTTCGCCTTGGCGCAGATCGGCGTTGAGGGTCTCGGCCTCGGCGAAATAGCCCTCCGGGGTGCGCTGGCGCATCAGGCGCGTCCACCAGCCGTTGTGCACCAGGTAGGAATAATAGACATCGGAGCCGAGGTAGAAGGAGTCGTGCGGTTCGAGAATGGGCGCCCAGAACGCGGGATCATCACGCTCGAGGATGCGCCGCGCGAGCAACATACCGACGGCCTTGCCGCCGATGAAACCGCTGCCGATCATGCGCCCGCGGATCGCCACCAGATCCTCGAGGTCGAGATGTCGCCGGGCCAAATCGAGGACTGGCTCGTCGTGGCTGATGAGCACCCGATAGAGCCGGTCGAGCACTTGTGCGCGTTGCGCACCCGTGTCCTCGCACTTGGCCAACTCCGAGGCCTCCAAGAACAACCGATCCCAGTAATCCATCTGACAGACAGTTTCGCTGTCGCGCCGCAGCAAGGCCGCCTGCAAGCGTGTTGCCGCCCTGCTGTCGGCGACGGGCGTGAAATCGCCGTTATGGTGTGTGTGGGGCAGGAACATGGTCGGCGAGTGCCGACCACTGACCTTGACCGGCTGCAGGTAGCGCGCGTTGTTGGCATGACGCACGTCGATCAGCACCTGGGTGGTGTCGCGGATGCGCGCCATGGTGCGGTGGGAGTGCGCCTGTGACTGCAGGCCGAAATAGGCCACGGTGTCCAGTTCGCAGAGATACGGACAGACCACCCGGAACAGGTTGCCGACCATCAGATCGGTGGCCCAGGCCGAGAGCAGATCGGAGAGGCAGTCGAAGACGTAGAAGGCGCCCCGACCATGATTGGTGATCAACTGATGCACATGGCGCGTGAAGGCCTCGAAGCCGCGCAAGGCATCGACGCGCACAGCGCGCACCGCAGGCCCTGGCGCGATCAGCGGCGCATGGCGCCCGAAGCGGACATAGATGATGGCGCGTCCTTGGGCAGCGGCGGCGCTGACGAAGGGCGGCACGAAATGGCGATAATCCTCGATGTCATCGACGCGCCAGACGACATTGTCGCCGAGGCGTAGACCATCGAGCACCCGGTCTAATCCCTCGAGCCCGGTGGATAGGATGTCGTGAGTATTCGTTGGTGCCCCCATCATTCATCCTGTTCGCCTGATGTGCCTTTTCCAGATCCTGATCGATGATGCCACATTCACCGACTGGCATTCGGTTGGAGAGCTGACACCGAAGCGCCGATCGAGCAGCCGCTGGATCTGAGCACAGCGTCCCGCTTCGTTGCCTGATTGCGATCCCCTGCTGGCAGCGGATCGACACCAACCCCCTCACCTTGACTGAGACCCTGTGGGTCAACCTGGAGCAACGCATGTCCCCTTGGCGACACTGGCTATTGACACTGCGCTACCGCCTGCGTCGCGAACGCAGCCAGATAGGTCGACTGTCGGCGATCTTCGTTGCCGACCACGCTGGCGCGCCGATGCGTTCCTGTGATCAGGCCTTGGCCCTGGTCGACGCCGGGCTCGCCGAGGATCGATACGCACTGGGCCATGGGTTTTGGCGACTGACCGATGGTTGTCAGGTGACGCTGATCCACGCCGAGGATCTGGCGCGTGCGCAGCGCCAATCCGGGCTGTCACTGGATGCCGGTCAGCATCGGCGGAATCTGGTCCTGTCCGGGTTGGCGCGCACTGAGCTGCGCCAGCGGACAATTCGCATCGGCGAGGCGGTGTTCGACTGGCATCGGGTTCGCCCGCCCTGCGGTTATCTCGACCGCGTCTCTGGGCCGGGAACGGCCAAGGCCTTGGGACGCCAGTCCGGTCACTGTCTTCGCGTGCGCACAGCGGGCCTGATCAAAGTAGGTGACCGTGTCGAGGTCTCAGCGCCGGCTCGGCAAGGATAGCACCTGCAGTGTCCTGTGCCCGCCAATGGGGATCTGCCCAGGTGCCTAGAGCGGGATCTGACAACACGCCCCGATTGCGATCTGCGCATTCCTGCCCGCAGTGCTATCCAGCTGCACTACAGGCTTAGGCGATTTCTGTCAAAGCTGATACCGCCTTGCTGGTCTTTTCGTTTGCCTTCTTCGTCGCGCCGCCGGTTACATAGCCCCGCTATGGCGACGCTCTTCTAAGGCAAGCGAACATCCTGCGCAATTCGGTACGAGCTTTTCCGGCAATCGCTTTATTCGCCGATGATTCCTTTCGCCTGCAAGCTGGCTCGCGTGAGTGACTGGCGCAAGGGCAGATCAGATTCATCGCGGGTGTCG
Organism: Lamprobacter sp.; assembly: GCF_034860625.1. Lineage (NCBI taxonomy): Bacteria > Pseudomonadati > Pseudomonadota > Gammaproteobacteria > Chromatiales > Chromatiaceae > Lamprobacter > Lamprobacter sp. Next base: position 95,282 of record NZ_JAYESN010000005.1, on the reverse strand, counting down.
AGGTTCAGGGCGAAGATCCAGGTGGCCTCAGCGGTCTCGACATAACCGACGTACCAACCGATCTGAGGTGTCGCGCGTGCCGCCCAGCCGGTCTTGGCGTAGAGGCGGAAGTCTCTACCCTCCTCGGCCAGCATGATCGCGCGCAGGCCGGCGTAGGTTTCCGGGCGATAGGGCAGCCGGCGATCGATGACCTGGCGCAGGAAGCGCACCTGCTCCTGGGCGCTGATGGTCAGGCTGCCGTCGAGCCAGAATGCGGTGGTGACAAAAGGCTCTTCGAGCCTACCATAGTCCGCCTGAGCCAGATGGACGCGATAGCGCTCCGCGCCGATGCGCTCGGCCAAGCGCTGGTAGCACCAGACGCAGGAGACGGCAAAGGCGCTTTTGAGGGTTTGATCCTGGTTCCAGGTCGCATAGTCATGCTGGCGACCGTCCCAGGGCAGCACCTCGTCGATGCCGCTGATCGCACCCTCTTCCAAGGCGATCAGCGTGTTGAAGATCTTGAAGGTGGAGGCGACCGGCAGGCGTTGCTCGGCCCGCGCGGCGTTATGCACGATGATCTGCTGGCCATCAAGACGGTCGAGGACGATGGTGCCCTGCACGCCCGCCTCGGCGAACAGCGCGGCGAACTCGGGGGCCTCGGCCTGAACCGCACTGATGGGGACCATCATCGCCAGCAAGAGCCAGAACAACTGTCCCGGTAAAGTTGGTCTTGGGCCGTCGGATGGCCGCATGGTCTGGTGGGTCATGAGCGCAGTGATCCCTAAGCATTGTGGTTTGGTGCGTGGCGGGAATCCAGTCAAGCCTCAGAACGCGTAACGCAGCCCAAGATGGATCCCGAGCGTGCGCAGGTGGGTCTCGGTCTCGTCAATCGGAATGCCCATCGGAACATGGTTCATCACCATGACACCCGCGTCCGTACCAACCTTGCCGAGATCGCTGTAAGCAATGGAGAGGTCCAGTATCAGGCTGTCGGTTAGACGGATGCCGGTTCCGGCCATGAACCGATAGGCGAAGCTGGTCCGTTCACCACCAGGGGTGACGCTGAGCTTGTGCCGGTAGGGATTCTGCGGAAAGCGGTAGGTCATCTCGCTGAGTTCGTTGTAGGCGATGCCGGCGCCGGCGCCCACATAAGGCTGAAAGCGGCCCAGATCGGCCTTGATAAGCGGCGCGAGGTCCACGAATGCATTGACCATCCCGCTCCAGGACTTGAGATCTGCTGAGACCGGTTCATGCGTGCCCACCGAGAGGAAGTTGGCGTTGCCGTCATAGGCGCTGTCAAAGCGGTAGCTCAGCGACAGATCCGTTCGCAGCCAGGACAGCAACCGTTTGCCAAGCGCGACTTCGATCAGCGGTGAGCGGCCAAAATCACCATAGGCACCGAGCGGGCGTCCATCATCGCCCTTGACACAGCCGAAGAGCGCAGCGGGCTGTTGCGAGGCGCAATTGCGGTCGGAAAAGTCTGCATCGCTTGACTGCTCAACACCTAGGGCAGCGCGGATGTACCACCCGTCCGCGGCCTTTGCCGTGGTCCCGAGCCCGAGCAACAGGACGCAAGCGAATGGACACAAAGGCCATCCCCTCGTCGCGTGCCAAGCGGTTATTTTCATTCCTGGGTCCTCAAGCTGGAGTCGCTGGCTTGGGCTTCTTCTCGAACACCTGCAGATTCGGCTCCTGCAGCAGGATCGCCGGCCCCTTGTCGGTGGGCACTTGGGCACCGAGCGTGCCGCTTAGCGCCGCGACCCACTGCGACCAATCCGTATTGGCCTTGGTGAGCTTCTTCCAAGCCTTCAGACGCAGCGTGGCGACCACCAAGGCGTTGTCGGTTTGGATGCCGATTTTCATGCCGTCCTTGATCTGGACCGCCTTGGGCAGTTGGTTAAACTTCAGGGTGAGCTCAAGGCGACCGGGCACGATGGCATCCTCCGTCAGTGGGGCGTCTTTGGGGAGTTCGGGAGCGGCTGCGGCTGGTGGCTTGATTGAAGGTAGCTTACGCGGTTTGGTGAACGGCGCCACGGATATCACAGTAGCGAAAGCCTACCCTGTACGCGACGTCCTGCCCAACGATGAATCGTCTGGGATGCGCCATAGATGTCCAGTCGGAGGCTAAGCACTTCGCCTCATAGCGCCTGAACCAGATCGCTTGACGGCTGAGGACTGACGAACAGCCACTAACCGATTGAAGCTGGAGATGACATGACCATCAACGCACTCGACAACGGCCTGCTTGGCCTGCAGCGCGGCTTCCAAACGGTGACAACCGCCTCCGGAAACATCGCAAGGCAGACGAGCGGTTCCGGGGCTCATCAGACATCTGGCGTGGGGTCGGATCTCGTGCGGGAACTGGTCAGTCAGCGTATCGGCCAGCGGCACACGGAGGCCTCCGTCCAGGTCGGCAAGGTGGCCGATGAGACGCTCGGAACGCTGATCGATCTGTTTGTTTGAGCGAGGCTGGCGGCCGTTGTCGACACGGCGGATGACACTGAACACCAAACCTTCTCATATGGCCGTTCTGGCGCTCCTCCCGCTGCTGCTCGCGGGTTGCACCCACCGGTCGCTACGTCAGCGACTGGGGTGAGATCACCCTCGCACCCGGAGATACCGGCCTGCGTCACTCCAATCCCGGCCTTGTGTTCTTTAAGATGCCTGCGGTGAGGGGAGTTATGCTCTGTGTGGCAGCGCGTTTCCGATCGGCGAGTATCCCGCCGGCCAAACAGCAATGATCGGCAGCTTCCTCGAGAGCTGCGTCATCGAGGTTGTCGGCACCGATCTGCCAAAGATCGTACCTCACGGTGCCGGAGGCCTCTGGTGAGACGCGGTGAGTAGGCTTTTGCGGCATCGAACCGCCACTGTGTTCAAAATGCTTGGCCTCATCGGCTCAACGCTCACCTTCGCGACTGATCCCCCCAAAGCCCCAACCAAGCAGGGCTTGGCGAATCCGGCATCGGTGAACTGCACCCAACTTGGCGGGATGCTGGACATGCGCACGCGCACCGAAGGCGGCCTCAAGATCACCGGCTATGAGAGCGATGCCGAGATCGACTGCGCCATCACGGGTGGCGAGGTTGATAGGCAGGCTGGCAGCTGCCAGAGCGCAGAGGGTACGCGTTGCGGGCTGGATGAGAACCTTGCCGGCAGTTGTCCAGCAGGCTAAACGCTGCCCTCGGAGTGGCTGCAGCAAAGGCCAGCCGACCGCTGTCGCCGCGACGCGGGCACTGGCGGGCTGGCTGATCCAGGATTGGAGGGCGATCTAGCGACGATCGTCACTGCGCGCGAAAACAGGCCAGGGGTAGAGTGGCTCAATGATCAGCTCCATCATCACCACCGCCTCGCTGATGCTCGCGCTGCTTGCCTTTCTCGCGCTACTCGTTGCGATCTTGATCCCGCTCGGCGTCCATCTGGGCTTTCGGGCACCGCGCATCGCGCCGATGAGCTCGCCCGCGGATCTCGGCTTTGCGTTCGAGAGCATTCGATTTCCGACGCTGCGCGGCCGCAGGCTCAGCGGCTGGTTTCTGCCAGCGGACGATGCCACGCGAACGGTCATCATCCTGCACGGCTGGGGCAGCAATGGCGAGCAGATGCTGCCGCTCGCGCAACCATTGCATCGCGCCGGATTCAATGTGCTGCTATTCGATGCACGCAACCATGGTGCGAGCGATAGCGACAGCTTTTCCTCGCTGCCACGCTTTGCCGAGGACCTCGGCGCTGCGATCGCTTGGCTGCGACGAGCGCATCCTTCGCAATCAACAGGTATCGCCGTGCTAGGCCACTCAGTCGGCGCCGGCGCGGCGCTGTTTGAGGCGACAAGGAATCCACTGATCGACGCGGTGATCAGCATCGGTGCCTTCGCCGATCCGGCGCAGCTCACCGAGCGCTATCTGGCGCGGCTGCACTTGCCCCGCGTTGTGGTCGAGCTCACCAAAGGCTATGTCGAATGGGTGATCGGTCATCGGTTCGCACGCATCGCCCCAGCCAATAGCATCCGCGATGTTCCCTGCCCGGTGCTGTTGGTCCATGGCGATCAGGATCGAACCGTGCCGCTCGAGGATGCCAGGTGCATCGCTGCGGCTGCTGATCCGGTACGGACACGGCTATTGATCATGACGGGCGCGGGTCATGATTCGGTCGACAAGATCGAAGCCCATGCCGATGAGTTGCTGGCGTTTCTGGGGCCAGCATCCGCCACGACATGAGTCCATCTGGGGTGCCTTTGCCATCCTGACTTTATCGAGCTTGGCTGCCCATCGCTCGCGGACGTCACCTTGGCATGTTTCCGCCGTTTCCGGCTGCGTGCCCGTTTAGGCGTTACCTTATCGCCGTGCCCCGGCCAGCGAGGCGTTACCCCCGCTTTTGGATATGGCGCCCCTTACCCGGGCACCAGTGGAAACGCGCGCGTAGCCCAGGAGCATGGCACAACCACCATGTTGCAAATATCATCGCGAAACAGTTTAGTTTCGCGACAGACTTTTACAACAGTCCAAAAGCCCTCGTTCGAGCCTTGTGGTCGTTGTCGTTTCAGTTAGGACTTATGCGACATGGGCATGCACTGAATCCATGGGACTCAACGACGAGACGAGCGAGCGCGTACCACCGCTGACCCCGACGGAGTACGCGCTGGTCATGGCGAAAAACGCCGCCAACCGTCTCGGTTTCGCGTTACTGCTCGTGTTCTACCGGGAGCATGGGCGATTCCCGCCCAGTCTGGCCAAGATCGATTCCGGTCTGCAAGCGCAGGTGGCGGGTCAGCTCGGCCAGGAGTCCACCTTACCTGACCGCTACGATCCGTTGCAGCGGACCTGGAAGCGCGCCCGCGCCGAGATTCGCGCGCTGTTTGGCTTCCGCGAGGCGACGGTCACCGACGCCGACAACCTGGCGATCTGGCTGCGCGATTGCGTCATCGCTGCCGTCAGCAGCGATCTAGCATGACTGCTCGAACACTTGGAAAGGCGTTGTCGCGAACTCGCCATCGAGCCACCGACTGTCGAGCGGATGGAGCGCATCGCCCGCTCGGCGGTACGCGCCTACGAAGACGCCTTTCACGCCCGCCCGCACGCTCGATCGGCTCTCGTCCGCGACACGCAAGCGGCTGGATGCCTTGTTGAGTCCAGAGGAGACTGACAAAGCCGCTGCCGAGCATGAGGCCAGCCGCCAGCCCCCGGCAGTCTTGTTGAAGCTGCTCGGCAACCCTGGCCGACCCAGTCTTGCCAGCCTACAAGACGAGTTGGGCAAGCTAAATCTCTTGCGCGGGATCGCACTTGCCCCGGATCTGTTCGAAGACGCGGTGCCGCGCGATCTGGAGCGCTGCCATCGCCGGGTCTGCGTGGAAGCCCCCTATGAGCTGCGTCGGCACCCGGAGGGCGCGCGGCTGACCTGGCTCGCCGCGTTCGTGCATCTGCGCGCACGCACGCTCACCGACGACCTCGTCGATCTACTCATCGAGACCATCCACACGATCGGAGCACGTGCCGAGCGCAAGGTCGAGCGCGAGCTGCTCGAGGATCTCAAGCGCGTCAATGGAAAACAGAACTTGCTGTTCGCCCTTGCCGAGGCGACGCTGGCCGAGCCGGATGGCGTCGTGCGAAACGTCGTCTTTCCCGTAGTCGGCGAACAGACGCTGCAGGACTTGGTGAAAGAATGGAAGGCCACCGGGCCGACCTATCGCCTCACCCTGCGCGCGGTGATTCGCAACTCCTACCGTGGGCACTACCGACGCATGGTGCCCCGGTTACTGGCCGCGCTCGACTTCCGCTCCAACAACGACCGTCATCGTCCGGTGGTGGAGGCGCTTGAGCTGGTCAAGCGCTTTGCCGAGAGCAAGGTCCGGATCTTTCCGTCCGAGGAGGACGTTCCACTCGATGGCGTCGTGCGGGGCCTGTGGCGCGAGGCGGTGGTGGAGCAGGACGCTGCCGGCGAGGATCGCGTCAACCGCATCACCTATGAGATCGCCGTGCTGGAGGCCCTGCGCGAGCGCCTGCGCTGCAAGGAGATCTGGGTGGTCGGGGCTGACCGCTACCGCAATCCCGACGAGGACCTGCCGGCCGATTTCGAGCACAACCGCGAACGCCATTACCAGGTGCTGGAGCTGCCGTTGGACGCCGATCGGTTCGTCAACGACCTGCAAGCCAAGATGCACGAGGCCCTGAGCACCCTGGATGCCGGCTTGACGAAGAACCCGGCCGTTCGACTCACCACCAAGAAGGGCGGTGGCTGGATCACCCTGACCCCCTTGGATGCACAACCCGATCCGCCCAACCTGACCGCACTCAAGACCGAGCTCAATGCCATCTGGCCGATGACGAGCCTGCTCGATATGGTCAAGGAAACGGATCTTCGGCTCGGCTTCACCGAGGTGCTCAAGAGCCCGACTGCCTACGAGACCCTGGAGCGTGCAGTCTTGCAGCCACGCTTGCTGCTGTGCCTGCACGGGATGGGCACCAACGCCGGCTTGCAGCGCATGGCGAGTCTGGATTCGGGAGCGACGGCCAAGGATCTGACCTATGTGCGCCGACGCTATCTCAACGTCGACGCCATGCGCCGGGCCATTGCCATCATCGCCAATGGGACCCTGCATGCCCGCAACCCGGTCATCTGGGGAGAGGGGACGACGGCCTGTGCCTCGGATTCCAAGCATTTCGGCGCCTGGGATCAAAACCTGACGACCCAGTGGCATGTCCGTTATGGCGGGCGCGGCGTCATGATCTACTGGCATGTCGAGCGCAAGTCGCTGTGCATTCACAGCCAACTGAAGTCGCCGTCGTGGTCAGAGGTGGCCTCGATGATCGAGGGCGTCCTCCATCACTGTACCGAGATGGAAGTTGACCGCCAGTACGTCGATTCGCACGGTCAGAGTACGGTTGCCTTTGCCTTCTGCCGCCTGCTCGGGTTCGAGCTGCTGCCTCGACTGAAGGCCATCCACGCGCAGAAGCTGTATCGACCGGAAACCGGCAAGGCCGATGCCTACAAGGATCTTCAACTGATTCTGACCCGACCGATCGATTGGGAGCTGATTCGGCAGCAGTACGACCAAACGATCAAATACACGACGGCACTGCGCCTAGTGACCGCCGAAACCGAGGCGATCCTGCGACGCTTCACCCGACAGAACGTGAAGCACCCGACCTACAAGGCGTTGGCGGAGCTTGGAAAGGCCAGACGGTTTGATCTCGACATGGAAAGGCGGACTCCCCCTCGACTGAGCCGAAATGGCCCCTGGTGACACGACTGTTGGGTCTACCCCCAGGAGCGCGCCGAGGCCGCCGCCCGAGTGACCTCGAATCAGGCCCGTGGGGTTCGTAACATGGGTGCTGGCGCAACGATTCTCGGCATCGGACAAAATCCCGCATCGGCCGCCGAGGTGGACCGATTCGTGCTGCTGGGTCTCTCCGGGCGCACGCAAGAGAACCTGCCCTGGGTGTTACGAGGCGACTGGTCGGCACTGGCCAAGGACTTGCCGGAATCGCGCTTCGCCTACTTCGAGCGCCTGCTGGCGGGCTATGTCATCTTCTACACGGCGGCCCGCACCCGTGATGTTGTGACCGACTGGTGCCGGTTGCTAATCTGCTCTGGATGCCGATCTTTTGGACGGTACGGATACTCACCTCGGGGCGCATCCGACCGCGCTTTGGCCGCTGGGACATCGCCCGCACTCAGAGACTGTCCAGGAAGGGCGGTCTATCAGAGTGGTACGCGCATCGCGACCACCGCGGCACCGGTCCCAGCGATCAGCCTTGATCCGCAGGCCTATCAACCGCCGACGCTGCGTCACGGAGCCATATCGCCGGCGCGTTTACAGCTCGATCCGCATAGCGTCGTTCCGCTGCCCCTCGCGTCAGCCGGCCTTGATGCTCAGACGCTGTCGGCTTGCTCGCACCGATACTTTTAGGCAAAGGATTCGGCAAGGCTTTAGCCTCCATGTCGCCAACTTCGCTGCACAGCGGGTGCGCCGATCACGACCAGGCAAACATTCCGTGGTCGCCAAGAACATGAAGGACTGGGAATATCCTTTCCACCACCGAAGAGGATTCGATGATGCAACAGATGGAGCCTTCTGCGGGACGGCAAGCAAGTCGGACGCGCTTGCGCCGGGTGGATTTGCCCAGAGGGTCCAATTGGAGCTGGCGATAGCCCCAGGGAATTCTTGCAGCAAGCTGCTGCAGAATTGTCTTGTCCAGCCAGCGCAGCGAGATTGTGCATCTAGGCGAGGTTACACGCGGAGAAGCGTCCAACCTGAAGTTAAATGCCATCACGACGCCCAGACTCAGGCTCCTCAGCCGCTGCGGCAGCACCAGCGACACAGGGCTGACGCTCAATACCGGCCTCGGCCATCGCCACGGCGCGGAAGATCGCTCGCCCCTTGTTCATGGTCTCTTTCCATTCCAGCTCCGGCACCGAATCAGCGACGACGCCGGCTCCGGCTTGGATGTGCAGCTGGCCGTTCTTGATCACGGCGGTACGGATCGCGATCGCCGTGTCCATGTTGCCGTTGAAGGCCAGATAACCAACCGCGCCCGAGTAGATGCCGCGCTTGATCGGCTCGAGCTCGTCGATGATCTCCATCGCCCGGATCTTGGGCGCACCGGAGACGGTGCCGGCCGGGAAAGTGGCGCGGAGCACATCCATCGCGCTCATGCCGGCCTTGAGCTGGCCGGTGACGTTGCTGACGATGTGCATCACATGCGAGTAGCGCTCGACGATCATCCGGTCGGTGAGCTTGACGCTGCCGATCTCGGCGACGCGACCACAGTCGTTGCGGCCCAGATCGATCAGCATCAGATGCTCGGCGAGTTCTTTCGGATCGGCGAGGAGCTCCTGTTCGAGCGCCTGATCCTCATCCTCGGTATAGCCGCGACGGCGAGTGCCGGCAATCGGGCGCACGGTGACCACGCCATCCTCGAGCCGGGTCAGGATCTCGGGTGAGGAGCCGACGATCTGGAACTCACCGAGATTCAGAAAGTACATATAGGGTGAGGGATTGAGCCCTCGCAGTGCGCGATAGAGATCGAGCGGGCGCGCCCGATAGGGGATCGAGAGCCGCTGCGAGAGCACTACCTGCATGCAGTCGCCCTCGAGGATGTAGTCCTTGATCCGCTCAACCGCCTGCTTGTAGCCCGCTTCGGTGAACCCAGAGACGAAATCGGTCTCGTCGATGTGGCGGCCGCCGGCGCTTGGATCGCGCGGAGCGCCCCGCTGCATACCATGCACTAACTCATCGATCCGCCGCTGGCCAGAGTCAAGGGTATCGCCGACGCTTGGGTCCAGATGCACGATGATGTACATCCGCCCCTGCAGGTTGTCGAAGACCACGACCTCCTCGGACAGCATCAGCAGGATGTCGGGCGTATCCATGGCATCGGGGTTCGGACAGGGATCGAGCCTCGGCTCGATATAGCGCACGCTGTCATAGCCGAAGTAGCCGACCAGCCCACCGGCGAAGCGCGGCATGCCGAGATGCTCGGCAACCTTGAAGCGCTGCTGAAAGGCCTCGATCCAGGCTAGGGGATCGGCGGCCTCGGCCTCTTCGACGATGGCCCCATCACGTTCGATGATGATGCGGTGGCCATAGACCTTCAGCACGCTGCGGCAGGGCAGACCGATGATCGAGTAGCGGCCCCATTTCTCGCCACCCTGCACGGACTCGAACAGATAGCTGTAAGGCGCATCCGCCAGCTTCAGATAGCAGCTCAGCGGGGTATCGAGGTCAGCCAAGACCTCGCAGATCAGCGGGATGCGGTTATGACCCTGCGCGGCGAGGGCGTGGAGATTCTCGGGGGTCATCGGGCGGACTCCAGACGATACGGAAAACCAAGGGCGGGCTCGAATCCTTGGATGACCTGAGCAACAGCCTCGGCATTCGTCTTACCCGCGCTCGAGTAAACCATCAAGCTCGGTGAAGGAGTCGATCACGGCATCCGGCTCAGCGGTGAGGATATCCTCACCGTGGTTGTAGCCATAACTCACGCAGATAATGCTGAAACCGGCTGCACGCGCCGCTTTTACATCGCTGACCGAGTCACCGAGCATCAGCGCCGCCGAGGGCTCAACACCGAAGTGTTCCGCAGCATGCAGCAACGGCACCGGGCTCGGCTTCTTCTCCGGCAGGGTATCGCCGCTGACCACCAGCTCGAACGCGTCGCGAATGCCGACTGCAGCCAACAAGGGTTCGGTGAATTGGGCCGCCTTGTTGGTCACACAGCCGAGTCGATAGCCGCGCGACCGCAGCAGATCCAGTCCCTCGCGCACGCCGGAATAGGGTCGCGAGCGCACCGAGATGTTCTCGGCATAGAGCTCGAGGAAGATTGGCAACGCGCGGTCGATATCGGCCGCGTCTGGCTCACCCTCAAGCTGACCGATCAGCGCCCGGGCCACCAGACGCTCGACGCCATTACCCACCCACTGCCGCACTGCGCGCTCGCCCCGTGGTGAGCGCCCAAGCCGGACCATCATTTCATCGACGCAATAGGTCAGGTCCGGCACGCTATCCACCAGCGTGCCATCGAGATCGATCAGGACCATACCGGGACGGAAGGGGAACTGCATGAAGGCGTTGCCCTCAGCGACCCGCGCCGGCCAGGGCCTCGCGCATCTGACGGATGATGCCGTCGTAACGGTTCGGGTCGCTGTCCTGACCCTTGCCGAAGATGCCCGAGCCGGAGACGAAGGTATCGGCGCCGGCGGCCTTGATCTCGGCGATATTGTCGACCTTAACGCCTCCGTCGATCTCGAGCCGGATGTCGCGGCCGCTGGCGTCGATCATCGCGCGAGCCTCACGCAGCTTATCCAGCGCCGAGGGAATGAAGCTCTGACCACCAAAGCCAGGGTTCACCGACATCAGCAGCACCATATCGATGTTGTCCAGCTCGTACTTCAGATAGTCCAGCGGCGTGGCGGGGTTGAAGACGAGCCCGGCCTTGCAGCCCTCAGCCTTGATCAACTGCAGGGTGCGGTCGACATGCTCGCTGGCCTCGGGATGAAAGGTGATGTAGGTGGCACCGGCCTTGGCAAAGTCAGGGATGATCCGGTCGACCGGCTTTACCATCAGATGCACGTCGATCGGCGCTGTGACACCGTGCTTGCGCAGCGCATCGCAGATCAGCGGACCAATGGTGAGATTGGGCACGTAATGGTTGTCCATCACATCGAAATGGACGATGTCGGCGCCCGCGGCGAGCACATTGTCGACCTCTTCGCCGAGACGTGCGAAGTCAGCCGATAGGATGGACGGGGCGATCAGGTCTTCTGCTGCGGCCATGGGAAGCCTCCGGTTAGCGGCATCGAGCAGACAGCCTCGTGCCAGACAGGAAAAAGACGCTCAGTGTAGCGGATCAGAGGGCTTTTTTCACCGCATCAACGATCGGCAAGGCCTCGATCCGACGGTCGATCTCGTTGATCAGTATTCGATACGCGGGGTCATCGCCACCGCCGAAGTCACGCTCAAAGATCGCGCGCGACATGCTCTCTGGCAGCCAGTCGACAGCAGGCATGATGTCGGCCTGGCTGAGACCACGGCGTGCTTGCGCTTGCATGCGACGCGCCGCCTCGGGATCAGCGGTTGCCAGCTGAGCAAACCGAATCCCGGCACGATTCGCCGCGATATCTTTGAAGCTAAAGCCGCTTGACCCCTTCGCATCATCCAGTTCTTTTGCAAACCCGATCAGATTGGCAAGGCGACTCCCACCCTGCAAGAACAGCGCACCTGAGGTGAAGAAATGTTGGGCGATATCCTTGCGGCCTCGCATGCTCAGCCTGATCGGGCGCGGAGGTGGGGAACCGCTAGGATCTGGCAGCGAACGCCCGTTCACATAGAGCGCCAGCGCCAGGATCAGGGCCCGATTCTCGTCGACGGGGTCCGGGGCATCGGCTGGCACCGCAGCGAGCAGCGCTGACAACAGCTCAGCGGCATCGATCCTGCGCCGATTCGTGCGCAGGATGCTCAGGTCGGCAAGCCGTCGTTGGGCCACCAAGATCGAGGTCTTCGTGCCCGAGGTCAGGACGGTCGCAAGCCAATCAATACCGGTGCCCGTCGGCTTGAAGGCTTGCCATCGAACCGCCTCCGGAGTGAAGACGATCCCTTGCGGCATGACTGGCAGATCCATCGCAGCAAGCAGCTGATCGACAATCAGCTCGGTGAGGGCTGGTGGCAGCTTCAGGCTGCCGACTTGAACAGCCTCCACGGCTAGTTGCCCATCCGGCGCGACCAGCCGCGCGCGCAGATTGAGCCAGCCTTCCAGCGCATTCGGCAGGCGCAAGGCGAAGCGAATCTCGGCGCTGCCTTCGTCAAGATGCATCTGTAGGCGGCTATCAGGGATCGACTCGGCTAGGAGCGCCGATAAAATATTGAGGTCTGCCGGAGTCATGCTGATCGATTCAGCCTCCTCTCCATCAGCCTCCATGAACCCTCGCTGCAACAGCTCCATGCCCCAGCGCCGCTGCTCAGCACTGATGACCGGCATCGACTGCAGGCTCGGCTCGGCGTCGCGCAATAGGCCGAGCAAGATGAGCGCGCCGATGACGAGCAAGAACAGCAGCCCGAACAGCGAGGACATCAATCGCAGCATCGCGGACCTTCATCAATTAGGGGTTCATGGGGTGATGGTTGCGGTGCGGTCAAAGCAAGAACATCGTCGCAAGGCCAAGGAAGCTGAGGAAGCCAATGACATCCGTGACGGTGGTCAGGATGACGCCACCGGCTAAGGCCGGATCAACACCCAAGCGGTCCAGCAGCAAGGGCAGCAGTGCGCCCGAGAGCACCGCGGCAAGCACGTTGATGATGATCGCAACGGCGATGATCAGCGCGATGCCGCTGTTGCCGAACCAAAGCCAGGCGATGCTGGCGATAACCAACGCCCAAAGCAGTCCATTGAGAACGGCAACCGCCATTTCTTTCGAGACCAGCCAGCGGATATTTTTTGCCGAGAGCTGCCCAAGCGCGATGCCACGGATGGCCAGGGTCAGCGTCTGGGTGCCGGCGATGCCACCCATGCTTGCCACAACTGGCATCAGCACGGCAAGCGCGACGACTTTCTCGATAGTCGCCTCAAACAGACCGATCACCCAAGCAGCAAGGAAGGCGGTCATCAGGTTGATCCCGAGCCAAACGGCGCGCCGACGCGCGCTGAGCAGCACCGGCGCAAACATGTCTTCACCCTCGCTGAGGCCGGCTTGACCAAGAAACTGATGCTCGGCCTCCTCGCGGATCACATCCATCACGTCGTCGACGGTAATGCGCCCGAGCACCCGGCCCTCAGGGTCGATCACCGGTGCCGAGACCAGGTCCAGTTGCTCGAACCGGTTGGCCACCTCGCGCGCCTTGGTCTCGGCGGCAATCGGCTGAACGTCCAGCGTCATTACCTCGGCCACCGAGTCGTCGGGGTCATTGGTGAGCAGATCGGTGAGATACAGCACACCGAGGTAACGACCCTGGCGGCTGACCACGATCAGATTATCGGTCAGCTCGGGCAGCCTGTCCTTGCGCCGCCTGAGATAGCGCAGCACCACGTCGAGGGTCACTTCAGGCCGGACCGTGACCACATCCGGATTCATCAGCCCGCCGGCACTGTCTTCCGGATAGCTCAGCGCGGTCTCCAGGCGCTCCCGGCGCTGCTCATCGAGTGAGCTCAAGACCTCCGAGGTCACCCTGGCCGGCAGGTCCTGCACCAGATCTGCCAGGTCGTCAACGTCGAGGCCCTCAGCCGCCGCCAAGATCGCGGTCGCATCCATGCCGCGCAGGATCTCATCGCGCACATCATCATTGAGGTACAGCAACACCTCGCCTTCGGCCGCATCGTCCACCATCTGCCAGACGAGCTTACGCTGCCGTGGCGGCAGCGACTGCAGCACATGGGCCATCTCAGCCGGATGCAGCGCGTTGAGCATCCTTGTGGCCTTGCGTACAGAGCCGCTCTCGAGCACCTGATGGAGCCGATCGATGCGGTCAGTCTCTGAATGGGTCTCGACAGGCTCAGTCATGCAACAGGTCTCGGGCAGCGGCGGCGCGGCATGAGAGCCGCGAGCAGGCTTGCAGTGTACCGAGAATCCCGCGGATCTCGCGAGCCGAGCAGGCGCTGAGCAGCAGCTTCCTTCCGATCAGCCCGAAACGCAGGTTGCTCTTTAGCCAGGCTGTTCGCGCAACGCCAGCTTGCGCCCAGCGAGCCACACCAATAGCAACACCGGCACGCCAATCAGCGTCGTGAAAATAAAGAAGCCGGGATAGCCGATGCCATCGACGATCGAGCCCGAGTAGCCGCCCAGCACCTTCGGCAGCAGCGTCATCAGCGAACTGAAGATCGCGTACTGGACGGCGGTGAAGGAGACGCTGGTCAGACTCGACAAGAACGCAACGAAGGCCGCGCTTGCCAGCCCGGCGGCGAGGTTATCAGCGGCAACGGTGAGATAAAGCAGCGGTACATTGTGTCCGGCATAGGCCAGTGCGACGAAGATCAAGTTGGTCAAGGCCGAGAGGACCGCGCCCAGCATCAGGATGCGCATCACGCCGAAGCGCGTCGCCATCAGCCCGCCGATGAAGCCGCCGGCAATGCTCACGACAACGCCGAAGGTCTTTACCGCTTGGGCGATCTCGGGCTTGGTAAAACCCAAGTCCTGATAGAACACGTTGGCGATCACGCCGAGCACGATGTCTGAGATCCGGTACAGGCCGATCAGCGCCAGCAGCAACAGCGCTGTGGACAACCCATAGCGACGAAAGAAATCCAGCACCGGCGCCACCCAAGTCTGGCGCGCCATCTCGCGATTGACCGCGCCGAGGGCGACCAAGGCCCAACCGACCAGCCCGGCGATGCCAAGCGCAAGCGCAAAGTGCAGGGCCTCGAACAGGAAGGCACCGATCGGGCCGCCACCGGTCGCCAGCTTGAGCGCGGCAACTGTGCCGCTGGTGAAGAAAAAGGTGGCGGCAAAGGCCGCGACCGCAAGTAGAAACACCAACACCAGGCGCGCGTAGTCAAAGGGGCCATAGGCATAGACATCGAGGCGCTCGACCTTGGGCTCGGGCACCAACAGCGTCGTCGCAACGCCGATCAGCATGGTCGCGGCCATGATCAGATAGGTCAGCCGCCAGGCTTCGTAAGAGTACTGCTCCATCGACGACAGGAAGGCTGCGGCAAGGAACAAGGCCCCGGCGCCGCTCGTCACCATGCCGATGCGATACCCGGCGATATAGGCTGCGGAGAGCATGCCCTGCAATGCAGGCGGCGCGATCTCGATGCGGTAGGCATCGATGCAGATGTCCTGAGTCGCGGCCGAGAAACCGAGCATCACCGCCGCCAGGGCCATCAGCAGCAGACTCTGCTGGCCTTGGGCCGGGTCGACCGAGGCCATCAGCGCGATGGCCGAAATGATGGCGATCTGCGAGAGCAGCAGCCAGCCACGTCGACGCCCGAGACGGCGCGTTAGCCAGGGCAAGGGTAGCCGATCGACTAGCGGCGCCCAGATGAATTTGAACGAATAGCCGAGCGCGGCCCAGCTGAAGAAGGTCACCGCACCACGCTCGACCCCGGCCTCGCGCAGCCAGAGCGACAGCGACGAGAAGATCAGCAGCAGCGGAATGCCGGCGGCAAAGCCGAGGAAGAGCATGGTCAGCACGCGCGGATCGCGCAAGGCACTAAGACCTTTGCGCCAGCTCCGACGCTCTTTATCGGCGTTCGTGGAAGACGCGGAAGTGTCGCTGGTCGTCATTGGCTGGTTACAGCTCCGGCAATGGAGGTCGAGCTCGGTTGGCGCGCCATGCTAGCCGAATTAGTCGTTCGCGACCTCGTTGACGGCGTCCAAGAGCTGCATTGGGGTCAAGTCGTCGAGGCGGTCCATGAGTTGGTCCATGCGGGTGCTGACGCGACCAACATCGCAACGCCGCACCACCTCTTTGACCTCGAGCAGGGAGGCCGGCTGCATGCTCATCTCGCGCAGCCCCAGACCGAGCAGGATGGCTGTGTAGCGCGGATCGCCGGCCATCTCGCCACACATGCTGACACGGGTGCGCGACTCGGCGGCGCTGCTGAGCGTGTAGCGAATCAGCCGCAGCACCGCGGGATGTAGGGGTTCATAGAGATAGTTGACGCTATCATCGACGCGATCGATGGCCAGCGTGTACTGGATCAGATCATTGGTGCCGATCGACAGGAAGTCGACGCGTTTGGCAATGCCGCCGGCACAGAGGGCAGCGGCTGGAACCTCGATCATCGCGCCCACTGGCATCAGCGGGTCGAATGGCAGTCCCTGGCGACGCAGGGTGCGCCGGGTCTCGGCGATCATCCCGAGCACGGTCTCGACCTCAGCGATCGAGGAGATCATCGGCAGCATGAGCCGCACCGGGCCCTGCGCCGACGCCCGCAAGATCGCGCGCAGCTGCGGTACAAATAGGCCTGGCTCGCGCAGACACAGCCGAATGGCGCGCAGGCCGAGTGCCGGATTGGTCAGGCTCGCGGAGTTGCCAGCGAGACCATCGACCTGCTTATCCATACCCAGGTCGAGGGTACGAATGGTCAGTGGGATGCCATCCAGGCCGCGCATCACATCGAGATAGGTGGCCAGATGCTCTTCTTCATCCGGCAGTCCGATGCGATTCATGAACAGAAACTCGGTGCGGTAGAGCCCGACGCCGGATGCGCCGCTGGAGCGGACGGCCTCAACATCCTCGGGCAGCTCGAGATTGGCGAGCAGGACCACCGGCACGCCATCGCGACTGGTGGACGGCTCCCGCACCAGTTCGCGCAGCCGGTGCCGACGTTGATCGGCACTGACCAGGCGCCTGCGATAATGAGCCAGGATGCTCTCATCGGCGCCTGCTAGAACGGTTCCGCTCTCGGCATTGACGACCAGGAGCTCATCTTGGCGCAGCAGATGAGTCGCATTGTGCACCCCGAGGACGGCCGGGATATCGAGACTGCGAGCCAGGATCGCCGTGTGCGACATCGGACCACCGTGTTCGATCACGAAGGCACAGATGCCGCGATGTCGCAGCAGGATGGTATCGGCAGGGGTCAGGTCATCGGCGACGATGACCCGATCTTTGAGGTCGCTCGCGGAGATCGATTGCGCCGAAGGCTCGCCGCTGAGGAAGACCTGGATCTGGCGCACAACATGGTCGACGTCATCACGCCGGGTGCGCAGATAGGCGTCGCCCATGGCGTCGAAGACCTCGACCAGGGTATCGCGCTGGATCTGTAGGGCCCAGCCCGCGTTGATGCTGCGCTCGCGGATCAGATCGCGGGTGGCGTCGACCAACGCCGAATCCGTCAGCATCAACAGATGCGCGTCGATGAACTCAGCAATATGCAGCGGCGTTGAATCCGGGATCTGACAACGAACCGACTCGAGGTGTCGTCGCGCGCACTCGAGTGCGGCATCAAGCCGCGCGACCTCCGCCTCGATCTGATCTTGATCGATCTCCTCGGTAACGACCGTCGGCTCACGGGCAAACAGCTGGGCACGACCAATCGCGACCGGTCGCGAGCCACTGACGCCAACCCCCAGCAGCGCGGTAGTCACTCACCCTCTCCGAAACGATCGGCCACCAAGGCCTCGAGCGCGTCGGCCGCCTGCTCGGCGTCGGGCCCCTCAATCTCAACCCTGATCCGTGTGCCGCAGGCCGCTGCCAGCATCATCACCCCCATGATGCTCTTGCCATTCACTCGGCGACCCTGACGCTCGACCTGGACATGGCTCGCAAAGCGGCTGGCACAGGTGACAAATTTGGCGGCGGCACGGGCGTGAAGCCCCAGCCGATTAATGATATCGAGCTCTCTGTGGATCATGACGGCCTTCCCTCATGACAGCGAAACACACCATCACGACCACCGCTCAGCGCCTTCTCCGCGAGCGCCGCCAGCTCGAGCTGACAGTAGTTGAGCACACGGACCAACATCGGCAAATTGACCCCGCTGAGCACGCGGACCTGTTGGCGACCGCAGAGCGCATCGGTGATATTGGCGGGCGTCGAACCGTAGAGGTCGGTCAAGACCAAGAGGCCGGCGCCATCATCCAACTGCTCGGCATACTGCAGAATCTGCCGACGCAGCTGGTCGGGATCATCCTGCTCGTGCACGTCGATCGCAATCGCGGCCAGGGGGCAACAGCCAAGCATGCGGGTCGCGGTTTCCAACAATTCCGCACCGATTCGGTTGTGGGTGATCAATAAGACGCCAACGCTCATCCCAGCTCCCGATGACGCACCAAGATCGGGCGCCCCTGCGCCTCGAAGTGTCGATGCAGGGCCTCGACCATATACACCGAGCGATGGCGGCCTCCCGTACAGCCGATACCGATGGTCAGATAGCTGCGGCCGTCGGTCTCGAAACGCGGCACCCAGCGGTCGAGAAAGGCGATGAGGTCATCGCGCATTTGCATCGCCTCAGGTGAGCGTTCCAGGAAATCCGCCACCGCTTGGTCCATCCCCGTCAGCGGACGCAGTTCTGCCTGCCAGTGCGGATTCGGCAGGCAACGCAGGTCGAAGACGAAGTCGGCTGCGGTGGGAATGCCGTTCTTGAACCCAAACGACTGTAGCAGTACCGGCGCCTGACCACGACCCTTGCGGTTCAGATTATCCCGCACCAGCTCTTTTAATTCATGCACATTGGTGCTGGAGGTATCGATCTGTGTGGAAGCGACTTCGCGCAGCGGCCGCAGCAGGCGACGCTCGAGCTCGATGGCCTCGGCTAAGGGGCGCTCGGACCCGGTCAGCGGATGCTTACGCCGGGTCTCGCTGAAGCGGGTGACGAGGGTCGGCGTATCGGCTTCAAGAAAGATGACGCGGATCGCAATGTCCTTTGCCGACAGTGCCTCAATCACCCCCGGCACCTGAGCGAGTAATGCAGGGCCACTGCGCGCATCAATGCCGATCGCTGTCCCGGCGCGGCCATCCCCGCCCTCAGGGCGAGTCTCCTTCAGCCCCAACGCCAGGTCATGCAGTAGGAACAGGGGCAGATTATCGATACAGACATAGCCGATATCTTCAAGCGTGCGCAGCGCGACGCTCTTGCCTGCCCCTGACAGGCCGCTGATGATGATGAGTTCCATGCCTAACATCCGTTAGTCGACAGGAGCCGCATCGATTGCTGTGCTAAATGGACGGCGACGGGGTAACACATGGGGCATTCTCGTCGATGGAACGGGCTTGCCGATCGATCAGATCGACGCCAGCATCATAGCCGCGCAACCGAAGGATTTGGTTGCGCACCGCGGTTTCCAGCAGCACCGCCAGGTTGCGACCAGGGGCTACCGGTAGGGTGACCTCAGGAACCGACACGCCCAGGATATGGCGCGCAGAGAGACTCCCTCGCAGGCGGTCCATCTGCGCCAACGCGTCTCCATCGAACGACCGCATACTGACGATCAAGTTCAGATGCTCTCGCCGCTGGACCGCACCCTCGCCAAACATCGCACGCACATTGAGCACCCCCAGTCCGCGAACCTCCAAAAAGTCTCGGAGCAGTGCTGGGCAGCTACCCTCTAGGGTCTCGGGACCAATGCGCGCGACCTCGGGCGCGTCGTCGGCAATCAACCGGTGTCCACGCACCACCATCTCGAGCGCCAGCTCACTTTTGCCAATGCCCGGGTCGCCGACCAAGAGCACGCCCATACCGAGCACATCCAGAAAGACGCCGTGCAGGGTGGTGCGCTCGGCCAGCGCGTAAGTCAGGAAATATTGCAGCCGGTCAACGATCTCCTCTTCAGCATTCGGCGAGGAGAGCAGCGGGGTACCGGCCTGTCGAGCACGGGCGAAAAAGCCCGGCGGCGGATCGATGTCCTGAGCAAAGATCACCGCCGCGGGCTCGGCGGCAAAGAGCCGATCAAGAATGTCGCGGCCCGCGGCCGGACTCAAGTCATGGAGATGACGAATCTCAGCCCCGCCTAGAACCTGCAGGCGATTAGGATGGATGCAGTTGAGCGAGCCGACCAGACTCTGGGCCGCCCCAGCGAGTGAGTCCGTATTGACCAGGGCGCGCGGCTGATCCGGTATGGGGGTTAGCCAACGCAGCCCAAGCCTCGGCCCGAGGTGCTC
Source organism: Lamprobacter sp. (assembly GCF_034860625.1). Lineage (NCBI taxonomy): Bacteria > Pseudomonadati > Pseudomonadota > Gammaproteobacteria > Chromatiales > Chromatiaceae > Lamprobacter > Lamprobacter sp. Next base: position 75,277 of record NZ_JAYESN010000005.1, on the reverse strand, counting down.
AATCAGGCCTTGCAAGGTATCGACGGGGGGCATCTGTGCGACGAGCCAGCCTTAAGCGTGACGCTGCAATAAGTCCAGCAACGTACTGGCATCATCGGCAGCCCGAAGTGCCGCGCGCAGTTGCGGATTGCTAAAGCGCTCGGCAAGGCTCGCCAGCAGATTCAGATGGGCATCGGTTGCCTCCTGTGGCACCAATAGGCCAAAGGCGAGGTCAACCGGACGATCATCCGGCGCATCAAAGCTGACGCCCTGGCTCAACTGCACGAAGGCGCCAATGGCCGTGTCGATGCCTTGGATGCGCGCATGCGGAAGCGCGATGCCCTCGCCTAAGCCCGTGCTACCGAGCCGTTCGCGATCGTTCAACAGGTCGAAGACAGAGGCTGAAGAACACTGCAGACCCGCACTCGCCAAGAGCTCGGCCAAGGCCTCCAGCAATCGCTTCTTGCTCGTGACCTCGACACGACAGCGGATGCGCGGCTCAGTAATCAGGCTGGGGGGAAACATCGACCGTCGCTCCAAATAAAGTGATCTTCGCATGCAGGACGCAGTACGGCCTGGTTGGATAAGGACAACAACGGCAGAGGCATCAGCCTAGCAGCATCGCAAAGGAGGCCGGAGCGCCTCACATCCCGCTCCGGCACAGTCATTGACCAGACGCTCATCGCTGCAAGCAGCCTGAGCATCGCTCAGTGCAGTGGCGTCTCATAGATCATCCTGCTCATCGTCTAGCTCACCGCTGACCGTCTCCCCTTCGGCAGCCGTCTTGGTGGCGCTACCGCGATGACTCTGGCGCTTCTCCTTATACTTCAGCACCTGGCGATCGAGCTTGTCGATCAGCCCATCAATGGCCGCATACATGTCTTCATGAACGGCATCGGCGAAGACATCGGCGCCATTCATGTGGATGCGGGCCTCGGCCTTCTGCCGTAGTTTCTCGACGCTCAGGATCACATGCACTTTGATCACGTGATCGAAGTGGCGCTCTAGGCGCTCGAATTTGCTCTCGACGTAGCCTTTCAGCGGTTCGGTAATATCGACATGATGGCCCGTGAGGTTGATTTGCATTGCGTCACTCCTGGGTTTGCAGGCGAGCCTTAGCGGCAGACATTCAGCGCTGCAGCTAAAGGCGCTTGCGCTCATTCGAGGGTGGGATACCCATTGCCTCGCGGTACTTGGCGACAGTACGTCGCGCGACATTGATCCCCTGTTCGGACAGGATGCCGGCGATCTTGCTGTCGCTCAGCGGTTTGTTCGCCGCCTCGGCGGCGACCAGCTTGCGGATAAAGGCACGAATCGCGGTCGAAGAGCATTCTCCGCCCGATGCCGTGCCGACATGACTGGAAAAGAAATATTTGAACTCCAGCGTACCACGCGGCGTATGCATGTACTTCTGCGTGGTCACGCGTGAGACGGTCGACTCGTGGAGCTCGAGCGAGTCTGCGACATCTCTGAGGATCAGCGGACGCATGGCCTCCTCGCCGTACTCGAAAAAATCGCGCTGTAGCTCGACGATCTTCGCCGCCACTCGCAGCACCGTATCGTTGCGGCTGAGCAGACTCTTGATAAACCAACGGGCCTCCTGCAGATGCGTCTTCAAGCAAACATTCTCGGCCCCATCATCGGCGCGCCGGATCAGCTTTGCATAGTCTTCGTTCACTCTCAGTTTAGGCTGAGTTTCAGGATTTAGCTCGACTTGCCACACACCAGCCTGCTTACGCACCAACACATCAGGAATCACATAGTCTGTCCGATGGTCACTGATCAGGGAGCCTGGCCGCGGCTGCAGCGACCGGATCAGCGTTAACGAGCGCGCCAGATCAAGGTCGGAAAGCTTGGTGTGACGGCGCAATTCATCCAGATCGTTGCGCGCCAGCGCGTCGAACAAGCTGTCGCAAATCTTCAGCGCACCCGCGCGATCTGGCGTCTCCGGCGGCAGCTGGCGTAGTTGCAGCAACAGGCATTCGCGCGGATCGCGAGCACCAACCCCAGCGGGATCGAGGGCCTGAATGCCATGCAGCACGGCCTCGATCTCGTCGAGCTCGAGATCCTCCAGATCCAGCGTCTCAAGCAGCTCGGCGGGATCGAGCCGAAGATAGCCATCCGCATCGATCGCATCGATCAGCGCCTCGGCGATCAGGCGGTCACGCGCCCCAAGGCGGCCCAGATTGAGCTGCCACTCGAGATGGTCGTGCAGCGTCTGTGGTTTCGACTGCTGCGCAAAGAGGTCGACATCGCCAGACGCGCTCGACCCAGGGGAACCTGAAGGGCCGGCATACTGGGCGCCAGGATCACTGTCGAAGGTATCACTCCACTCGCTGTCGAGCGCCAGATCATCGGGCAGCGTGCTCGATTCAGCGGGAACCTCGGCATCGACGGAGGCATCGGTCTGTGCTTGGCGCAACTCAGCAGTCTCGCCAGCGGTGTCCCCCGCATCCTCTCGCCCAACCTGATCTTCGTCCGAGGTCTCCAGCATCAGATTAGACTCGAGCGCGTCTTGGATCTCGCGCTGGAGGTCGAGCGTGGAGAGCTGCAACAGCTTGATGGCTTGCTGGAGCTGCGGCGTCATGGTCAGCTGCTGACCAAGACGGAGCTGGATGCTTTGCTTCATTCCGAGCGGCTATGCGGGTACAAAAGGCCTTATTGGCTTGCAGTCTAGACGAAAAGGTGGCTCAGTCGCAGCGCCAAGCTTAGATCTCCTGGTTTCTACCAAGGTCTTCAGAGTCGAAAGTGCTCGCCAAGATAGACCGCCCGCACCTGCGTATCTTGCAGCAACACCGCCGGCGCTCCGCTGGCAATGACTCGGCCGGCGTTGATGATATAGGCCCGGTCGCAGATGTCGAGCGTCTCCCGAACATTATGATCGGTGATCAGCACAGCAATCTCACGATCGCGTAAATGACTGATAATTTGCTTGATATCGCCTACCGCGATGGGATCGACCCCAGCAAAGGGCTCATCAAGCAGCATGACCTTGGGCTCAACCGCAAGCGCGCGCGCGATCTCGAGCCGCCGGCGCTCACCACCGGAGAGGCTGAGCGCAAGTGAATCGGCCACATGGCCAATGCCCAACTCATCAAGCAGCTCGTCGCAGCGCTGCCGGCGATCCTCGCGGCTCGTGTCGTCGCGCATCTCGAGTACCGCCATCAGATTATCCCGAGCCGAGAGTTTACGGAAGACCGATGGCTCCTGTGCCAGATAGCTGAGACCCCGCCGCGCTCGCGCGTGCATTGGCCGATGGGTGATGTCCTCGGCATCGAGCCTGATGCGACCAGCGTCAGCGCCGACGAGCCCGACGATCATGTAGAAACTGGTGGTTTTACCGGCCCCGTTTGGTCCCAGCAGGCCCACGACCTCACCGGCATCGACAGCCAGATCAACACCATCAACCACGCGCCGTCGTCGATAGGTCTTGGCCAGCGCACGCGCCTCGAGGATCGCCATCAGGGAGCCGATGCTGGCCGTGAAGCGGGCTCCGACTCGGGCTCGATCCGAATCTTCACTCGCTCGCGGCCTTGGGCGCTGCTACCCGCAGTCACGCGCTTGGTGATCCGATTGTAGACGATGCGATCGCTCGCAAAACGGTCCTCGCCTTGGATCAACACCGCCTCATCGATCAGGGTCAGCTGTTCGCGGTCAGCCTCGTACTCCATCCGCAGCGCGCGGCCTTTGACCTCTTCCGGATCATCATCAAGCAGCTGCCGATAACGCACCGGTTGACCGATTGCGATGATCTTCTCAGCACGGCGGTCTGGCTTGTGATGCACAAGCACCTCGTCGGCCTGGATGAACAGGCTGCCCTGGGTGACCTCGACATGGCCGATGTAGAGGCTGGTCAACTGTTTCTCGTCGAGCTCTGCGGCATCAGCCTCGATATACATCGGCTGATACTGATCCGACTCGAGCGCGCTCGTGGAGGTCGCCGTTGCCAACGCCAGACCTAACAGCAGAGTCCGCCCCCAACCGCAGCATTGCTTCGGGCTCATGACCCTCTCCTCATCGTGCATTCATCCTGCATCATCGTCGTTGAGCGGCGTCATCATCACCAGCCAGCGCCGCGCGAGCGCGTCCAAACAGCTGAATGCGAGTCGCGCTACCGAGCCAGGCGCGTAGGCCATCGGTCGCGCTGATCCAATCCTGCTCGCGCTCGATCTCGACGAAATGACTGGTCTCGGCGTAGTCGAACTGCGGCAGAAACAAGAGCTCGCTGGTCCGCAGCTCGATCGGCGCCGAGTCCGCTGTTGCTGCTCGCTGCAGCCGGACATCTTGCTCCAGCAGGATCTCATCGCCGCTCGCGTTGATCCAGGCCAGTACCGAACGCGCTCGCAGGTCTGGACCATCATCGTCATGCACCAGGAGCACAGGATCATCTAGCTCACTGCTTCCATCGTCCGCGTAGTGCCGCAGACGACGCGCGTCAAGACGCCGATAAGGCATACCCTTGTTATCCAGGCTGAGGGCGCGAAGCCCTTCCACGACATAGTCGGGGCGACGGTCGCCACCGGCCCTAGGGCCTTGGCCCGGATCGCGTGCCGGCAGCAGCCACCAGGACAGGAGGCCGGTGACCACCAAGAGCACCGCCAGCCAGCGCTCGCGCCCAGCGCCCAGCGCGACGGGTCCATCAGCAGCTCGCATAACCATCGAATAGGGCCTCAAGCTTTCCCTGGGCCTCGAGCAACCCTTCACAGACCTCACGCGCGGCGCCGCAACCGCCGGGCAATCGCGTCTGCCAGTGCGCGTATTGCTTCACCAGCGGATGCGCATCCGCAACAGCAATCGCCAAGCCCACCTGCCGCATCACAGGCAGATCAACGACATCATCTCCCACATAGGCGATCTGCGCGTGCTCGAGCCCGCAGACTTGGCGCAGCGCATCATAGGCAGGGCGTTTATCGCGCTGGCCTTGGTAGATATGCTCAACCCCCAAGCTTTCCATGCGAATACGCACCACTTCCGACTGGCGCCCGGTGATCACCGCCATCGCGATACCCGCCTGGCGCAGCATCGCCATGCCGTGGCCATCGCGCGAGTTGAACGCCTTGTATTCCTGACCATCGTCGCCGAGAAAAAGGCTGCCATCGGTCAGCACCCCGTCGACATCAAAGACCACCAGTTCGATTGCTTTGGCGCGCGCCTTGTAGTCGGTCATTGGTTCTGGCTCTCCACGCAAGTGTAACCATGCGGCTTTAACCATGCAGCTTTCCGCCCTATGATACGCGGATGCGTGACACAACGATGGTGACTTGCCGCGGCTGGGGGGATTTGGCCGATAGTGACCAATTCTATCCGAGCGATCTGCCCGAGGATTGGCGGCTGAGCTATTTTGCCAACGACTTCCGCGCCACTGTGCTGCCAGCCATGCTGTGGACGAGGGCGGACCCTCGGGAGGTGGCGCAATGGTCCGAGGATGTGCCTCCAAGCTTTCGCTTCGCCGTCGAACGCCGGTCCATGCAGCCGTCGCCAAACGCCGCCCCAGGACTAGAGCCTGAGGCTCAACTCCAAGCACTCGGCGCAAGACTCGATGGTTGGCTCGAACCCATTGCGCAAGCGTCCCAGACGACAACAACGCCCGACGCAGCCCAGTATCTGCGCTATCAGTATCAGCACTCGACGCCACAGGCCACCAGCCCCACCGATCAGTATGCCGTCCTCGCCCCAGCTGAGCTTCATCGCGACCTGCGCCGGGCACGGGACTGGCTGAGCGCGATGACTGAACGTCAGGGTCGCGCCCCGCGCTTAGTGATCTTGGCCCGACCGAGCAGCAACGCGCTCATGGCCTGGCAGGAATTGTTGGATCTCCTTGGGCTGAGTTAGCAGGTCAAGCCGCTCAGCGCGGCCACGTCCTTGACGCTGTGGGGGGAGGCCGCGAGAATGCCGGGCTTTGGATCGCCGCCTAAGCACGGACTTTCATCTAATGGCACCAGCCCTTTCAGAGACTGCAGCCGCCCCGCAGACCAGGGCCGAGGCATTCGCGATGGCCGAAGACCAGACACTAGTGCGCGTGCGCGGTCTGCGCTTTTGCCATGGAGAACGCTGTATCTTCGATGGCATCGATCTCGACATTCGGCGCAACCTGGTCACGGCGATCATGGGCCCAAGCGGAACCGGCAAGACGACCTTGCTGAAGCTGATCAGTGGCCAGCTACAGACAGATGCTGGAACGATTGAAGTAGACGGCCAGGCCATTCAGTCATTGAGCCGCACTGAGCTGTACCGATTGCGCACCCGGATGGGCATGCTGTTTCAGAGTGGCGCTTTACTGACGGATCTGAACGTGTTCGAGAACGTCGCCTTCCCGATTCGCGAGCATGCCAAGTTGCCAGCGTCGATCCTTCGCAAGCTGGTGTTGATCAAGCTCGAAGCGGTCGGACTGCGTGGCGCGGCAACGCTCATGCCGAGCCAGCTCTCCGGCGGCATGGCGCGACGCGTCGCACTAGCGCGGGCAATTGCCTTGGACCCGATGATGATCATGTACGACGAGCCCTTCACCGGCCAGGACCCCATCTCCATGGGGGTCTTGGTGTCGCTGATCCGGCAACTGAACGATGCCAGCGGTCTCACCAGCATCATCGTCAGCCACGATGTCACCGAGACAGCCAGCATCGCCGATTACCTATACATCATCGCCAACGGACAGATCATGGCGGCGGGCACGCCGCAAGAAGTCGCCGCTAATGAATCCGCTTGGGTGCGGCAATTCATAGACGGCGAGCCGGATGGCCCTGTGCATTACCACTACCCGGCCGAGACGCTGGAGCAGGACCTGCTCCAGGGCGTCCGCCACTGAGCGTCGCCCCGATGTTCGACGCGTTGGCGAACCTCGGGCGCGCTGGACTCGCCATCTTAGCGAGCCTAGGCCGTGCTCATTTGCTGTTGCTCGGCATCCTCGGCGGCCTGCCCTCGATGCTGACTCGCCCGCGCTTGCTGTTGGCGCAGATCTATCACATCGGCGTGCTCTCGCTCTTGATCATCATCGTCTCGGGCCTCTTCGTCGGCATGGTACTCAGCCTGCAGGGCCACTATGTGCTCTCGCAATTCGGCGCCTCGGAGAGTCTTGGCGTCATGGTCGCGGCCTCACTGGTCCGCGAGCTCGGACCGGTGGTCACGGCACTCTTATTCGCCGGCAGAGCCGGTTCTGCGCTGACCGCGGAGATCGGCTTGATGAAAGCAACGGAACAGCTTTCCGGTCTGGAGATGATGGCCGTCGACCCGGTCAAACGGGTACTAACGCCGCGCTTCTTCGCCGGTCTGATCTCGATGCCGCTGTTGGCCGCCTTGTTCAGCGCCATCGGCGTGATCGGCGGCTGGTTCGTTGGTGTCGGTCTGCTCGGTGTCGACGACGGCGCCTTCTGGGGGCAAATGCAAAGCAAGATCGACTTTGATGAAGATCTGGTCAACGGCGTGATCAAAAGCTTAGTCTTCGGTCTAGTCGTGACCTGGATCGCGCTCTATGAGGGCTATGATTCGAGCCCGACCTCAGCCGGTGTCAGTCGCGCCACCACACGCACCGTGGTGCAATCGGCGCTTGCGGTGCTGGGGCTGGATTTCATTCTCACTGCATTGATGTTCGGAGCCTGAAGCTATGGCAGCGAGTCGCCTGAGCGAGATCCTAGTCGGTGCCTTCATGGCACTCGGCTTCGTCGCGCTGTTCTTCTTGGCCATGCGGGTCAGCAACCTCAGCACGGCCGCCACCAGCGAGGGCTATATCCTCACCGCCAAATTCGACAACATCGGTAGCTTGCGCGTGCGCGCACCGGTCAGCATGGCTGGTGTCAGACTTGGCCGGGTCGAGGCGATCGACTTCGATCAGGAGACCTTCCAGGCCCTAGTGACCTTACGCATCGAGGACCGCTACGATCAGATCCCGAACGACACCTTTGCCAACATCTACACCGCCGGGCTGCTCGGTGAGCAATATATCGGCCTAGACCCCGGCGGCAGCCCAGACTCACTCGGCGACGGCGATCGCATCGAATTCACACAATCGGCCTTGGTACTCGAACAGATGATCGGACAATTTCTCCTAAGCAAAGCAGAAGGGGGTGGCGAATGAGACGGCTCCTGATCGTTGGCATCTTACTGCTAACCTGCCCCCTCCATAGCATTGGCGCCGAGCCGTCGGCGACGCAGCTGGTTGAGCGCACCGCCGACAAGATGCTCAGCACGCTCGAACATCGGCGGGCCGAAGTCGAGCGCAAGCCACAGCTCATCAACGAGCTGGTGGACAGCATCTTGGCCCCACACTTCGACTTCGAGCAGATGACCCGGCTGGCCGTCGGCCGCGACTGGCGTAACGCGAGCCCAGAGCAACAGCAGCAGCTCACCGATGGCTTCCGCAATCTCCTGGTGCGGACCTACGCCAGATCGATCATGAAATACTCGGGCCAGGACATCGTCTATGAGTCCGCACGCCCTGGCACGCGCTCTGGCACCCTGGTGGTGCCGACCGAGGTCCGCGACCCTGGCAGCGCGCCAATTCCAATCGACTACTACTTGCTCGAGCGTGGCCGCAGCTGGCAGGTCTATGACGTGGTCATCGATGGCGTCAGCATGATCTCCAACTATCGCAGCCAGTTCCGCAGCACGATCGCCACCTCAGGCATCGATGGCCTGATCGAACAGTTGCGTGCGAAGACCGCTCGCGGTGCCTGAGTCCGTGCTTGATCGCAAAGCAAGACAGACGACAGCCGATCAGACGGCGACCCTCACCGAGGTTGGCCCAGGTCAGTTCGCACTACAGGGATCGCTCTCGCTCAGCAGCATACCCGCATTGGCGCGGCAGGGCGGGCGGATGCTTAAAGCCATGCGCGCCGAGCATCCGCGCGAGCCCGTCGTGGTCGTCATCGACCTCAGTGGTGTCAATCGCAGCAGCAGTGCTGGAGTTGCACTGTTGCTCGACTGGGTAGAGCAAGCCGTCCGCGATGGGATCAGCCTCCGCTTCCAGCACTGGCCGGAGGCAATGGTTCGCATCGCCACCTTCTCGAACGTCGAGGATCTCCTCGGCATCGAGGCTGCGCAGCATGGATAAGCTCCTGATCAGCGGCGGCGCGCGTCTCGATGGCGAGGTCCGTGCCTCCGGCGCCAAAAATGCGGCCTTGCCGATCATGGCGGGCACCCTGCTGGCCGATGGCATCTGCTCGCTCTCTAACGTCCCTCATCTGCGCGACATCACCACCACCATGGAGCTGCTCGGGCGGCTTGGGGTGCAGCTGACCGTGGACGAGCGCATGGGCATTCAGGCCGATGCCCGCCAGGTGACCAGCATCGAGGCGCCTTATGATCTGGTGAAGACGATGCGCGCGTCGATCTTAGTGCTCGGCCCGCTATTGGCACGGTTCGGCGCGGCCGATGTCTCGCTGCCCGGTGGCTGTGCGATCGGTGCCCGCCCAGTGAATATCCATCTCGAGGGGCTGCGCGCGATGGGCGCCGAGATCCGAGTCGAGAACGGCTTTGTGCATGCGCGAGCCAAGCGCTTACAGGGCGCCCACTTCGTGATGGAGATGGTCACCGTGACCGGCACCGAGAACCTGATGATGGCGGCCACGCTCGCCAACGGCGAGACCCTGCTCGAGAACGCCGCACGCGAGCCCGAGGTGGTAGATCTAGCGCTCTTCCTGAACCAAATGGGTGCGCAGATCAGCGGCGCCGGCACCGATACCATCCGCATCCAGGGCGTCGAGCGACTCGACGGCACCAGCTACGCGGTGATGCCGGATCGGATCGAGACCGGCACCTATCTGGTCGCCGCGGCGATGACCGGCGGGCGTGTGCGGGTGCTCGACACGCGCGCCGATCTGCTCGACGCGGTACTGATGAAGCTGCGCGAGGCTGGTGCTCGAGTCAGCGCCGGCGAAGGCTGGATCGAGGTCGATATGCAGGGCAAGCGGCCGCGCGCGGTCGATATTCAGACCGCACCGCATCCGGCCTTCCCGACCGACATGCAGGCCCAATTCTGCGCCCTCAACAGCATCGCCAAGGGGACCGCCATGGTGAAGGAGACGGTGTTCGAGAACCGTTTCATGCATGCGCTCGAGATGCAGCGCATGGGTGCCGATATCCGCATTGAAGGCAATGTCGCGATCTGCCGCGGGGTTGAGCGGCTGACCGCCGCGCCGGTGATGGCGACCGATCTGCGCGCCTCGGCCAGCCTAGTGCTCGCCGGTCTGGTCGCTGAGGGCGATACACTGATCGATCGCATCTACCATATCGATCGCGGCTACGACAATATCGAAGAAAAGTTCGCCACCCTGGGTGCCGTGATCCGCCGCGTGCATTGATCCGCCCTAGCCTCTGCTGATCTCTGCCCGACCCCTTGCTGATCTCCCCTGACCCGTCCAGTTGCCGAGAGTGACCATCGCTATGTCCGACGACCCAAGGCTCACCATCGCGCTCTCCAAGGGACGCATCTTTGAGCAGACACTGCCCTTGCTCGAGGCCGCTGGGCTTCAGGCGACGGAAGACCCAGAGACCAGCCGCAAGCTGATCCTGGATACCAATGATCCGCGCGTGAAGCTGGTCATCATCCGCGCCAGTGACGTGCCGACCTATGTGCAATACGGTGCCGCCGACCTCGGCGTCGCCGGCAAGGACGTCCTGCTCGAGCATGGCGGCGAAGGACTCTACGAGCCGCTCGATCTGCGTATCGCCTGCTGCCGGCTGATGGTGGCTGGCCGCCCCGACACCGCGTTGGTGCCACCGCCGGCGCGTGGCCGGCTGCGGATCGCGACCAAGTACGTGCGCAGTGCCGAGCGCCACTTTGCCGCCAAAGGCCAACAAGTCGAGATCATCAAGCTCTATGGCTCGATGGAGCTCGCACCCTTAGTTGGGCTCTCAGACCTGATCGTGGATCTGGTCGAGAGCGGCGGTACACTCAAGGCCAATGGGCTGGTGCCGATCGAGCACATCAGCGACATCAGCTCGCGCTTGATCGTCAACAAAGCCTCTTGGAAGATGAAGCATGGTCGCGTGACCACACTCGTCGAATCCCTGCGGGAAGCGGTCGAGGCCCAGGCCGCCGCCGGCCGATAACGACGCGTCATCAACCGCAAAGCGGATAGAAACCAGCTCCCTGAGCACAAACACCCTGGCAAAGTTGGCGGGCTTAGGCTGCTTGAGCCAAAGATGGACAGGGACCAACACAGAATTGCAGCATGACTAAGATCACTCACCCCAGGATCGCTCGTCTGAGCACCACGGATGCGGATTTCGACGCCCGCCTAGACGCCCTTCTCGCCTGGGAGTCCGTTTCGGATGCCGGCGTGAAGCAGACCGTCGAGACCATCATTGCGGACATTCGTCAACGTGGTGATGCGGCGCTGATCGACTACACCGCGCGCTTCGACCATTGGCAACCTGAGAACGCCGCTGCCCTTGAGCTGGATCAGGCCCGGCTCAGCCAAGCGCTGGAACAGATCCCTCGGGTTCAGCGCCAAGCCCTCGAGGCCGCAGCCGAGCGCATCCGCGCCTATGCCGAGCATCAGCGCCTGCAGAGCTGGGAGATCACCGACGCCGAGGGTAATCTGCTCGGCCAAAAGGTCAGCCCGCTCGATCGCGTCGGACTCTATGTGCCCGGAGGCAAGGCGGCTTATCCCTCATCGGTGCTGATGAACGCGCTGCCGGCCAAGGTCGCTGGCGTGCCCGAGCTGGTGATGGTGGTGCCGACCCCTGGCGGTGAGCTCAATGAGTTGGTTTTAGCCGCAGCCGCCATCGCCGGCGTTGATCGCGCCTTCGCCGTTGGCGGTGCGCAAGCCGTCGCCGCCCTCGCCTACGGCACGGAGAGGGTTCCAGCTTGCGATAAGATCGTCGGCCCCGGCAACATCTATGTCGCCACCGCCAAGCGCGCCGTGTTCGGTCAGGTCGGCATCGACATGGTCGCTGGCCCCTCCGAGATCCTGATCCTCTGCGACGGCGAGACCGATCCGGATTGGATCGCCATGGACCTATTCTCGCAGGCCGAGCATGACGAGGACGCGCAATCGATCCTGATTGCCTGGGATCTTGAGTATCTGGATCAGGTCAGCGCCAGCATCGAACGCCTGCTGCCGCAGATGGAGCGCAGCGAGATCATCGCCCAAGCCCTGAATGCACGCGGCGCGCTGATCCTCGCCCGCGATCAAGACCAGGCCGCCGAGGTCGCCAACCGCATCGCGCCCGAGCATCTGGAGCTGTCGGTCGCCGAGCCTCGGGCGCTGGCCGAGAAGATTCGCCATGCCGGCGCCATCTTCATGGGGCGCTACACTGCTGAGGCCCTTGGCGATTACTGCGCCGGGCCAAATCACGTACTGCCGACCTCGCGCACCGCCCGCTTCTCATCCCCCTTGGGGGTCTACGACTTCCAGAAGCGCTCGAGCCTGATCATGGCCTCAGCGGCTGGTGCCGCAGCGCTCGCCGGCACCGCCTCAGCGCTCGCGCGTGGCGAGGGCCTGACCGCGCACGCCCGCTCCGCCGAGTATCGAGGCGCCAGTCAAACATAATCTTTCCACCGATTTCCACAGGATAGAGCGGCCAACTGCCATGCATCACCAGATCGAGCAGGGTCCGATCGCGCAGAACCTAATCGAGCAGCTCATCCGCCCTGAGATTCGGGCGCTGAAGGCCTATCCGGTGCCTGACGCCACCGGCATGATCAAGCTCGACGCGATGGAGAACCCCTATTCCTGGCCGGAAGCCCTCTGCGACGACTGGCTCGAGGCATTGCGCGAGGCCGAGCTGAATCGCTATCCGGACCCGCGCGCGCCTGCGCTACAAACAGCACTGCGTGAGGCGATGCGGATTCCGCAAGACATGGATCTGCTGCTTGGCAATGGCTCCGATGAGCTGATCCAGATGCTGGCGCTCGCAGTGGCTGCGCCGGCTGTCGCTCAGGGTGACCAACCCGGTACTCGCCTCGGCAGCAGCCAACCCGCTAAGCTCGGCGACAGCCTTCGCGCTCGCTCGCCAAGGCCCTCGGAACCCTGCCGCCCGACTCTGCTCTCGCTCGATCCTGGCTTCGTCATGTACCGGATGATCGGCCTCTTTGCCGGGCTCGAGTATGTAGGTGTCAACCTCAACGCCGCCGATTTCTCGCTCGATTTAGCAGCCACCCTCGCCGCCATCGAGCGCCATCAGCCGCGCTTGACCTTTATCGCCTATCCGAATAATCCCACCGGCAACCTCTTCGATCCCGCCGCCATCGAGCAGATCATTGCCGCGAGCCCCGGCTTGGTCATCGTCGATGAGGCCTACGCGCCCTTCACTGATGCCAGCTTCCTGCCACGGCTCGGAGATTGGCCGAATCTGCTAGTGATGCGCACGGTCTCAAAGATGGGGCTCGCCGGACTGCGGCTCGGTTATCTCGCCGGTCCAGCGCAGTGGATCGAGCAGATCGACAAGGTCCGCCTCCCCTACAACATCAACGTACTGAGCCAAGCCAGTGCTGCCTTCGCGCTCAACCATCGCCACGTCTTAGACGCACAGACCAACGCGATCCGCAGCGAACGCCAGCGGCTCGCCAACACCCTCACGACCCTCGACGGCGGCCAAGGCCGACTCCACCCGTTCCCGAGCGATGCCAACTTCATCCTGGTCCGCACCCAGCCAGGCCGTGCAGGCGCGCTCTTCCATGGCCTGCGCGGACGCAACATCCTAATCAAGAACCTCGATGGCGCTCATCCCATACTCGCCGACTGCCTGCGCATCACTGTCGGCACGCCAGACGAGAACAGCGCCCTCCTTAACGCCCTTGCCGAGCTCCTTGACGAGGGCTAATTAGGCCCAAAACCGCGACCTTGTTCATTCAGCCCTTCGCTCGCGAAGATCGCTGATGACCTGCTGCTGATTTCCCTGTCGACCTGCCCAGGTTGGACGCCTTGGCTGCGGTCCCCTTACGCGACTTGACCGGCTCGCCATCAGAGATCGCGAGCACCAGGCCGAGGCTGGCAAAGACCGTCAGTAGACTGCTGCCGCCATGGCTGATCAGCGGCAAGGTGATCCCGGTGAGCGGCAGAGCCTTGGTGACGCCGCCGATATTGAGTAACGTCTGCACGCTCAGCACGGTTGCCACGCCGGTTGCCGCCATCACTCCAAAGGGCGTGCGTGCACGTGCCGCCAGGGTCAGCAGACGCGCCAGCAGCAGCCCGAACAGCAGCAGCAACAGCAGACTACCGACGAAGCCAAGCTCTTCGGCCCAGACCGCATAGATGAGGTCCGATTCTGCGATCGGCGTATAGCGTGGGCGTGCCTCGCTAAAGCCCTCGCCCCAGAGTCCGCCCGCATACATCCCGGACAGACCTTGCAAGACCTGCCAACCGGCGCCGGTCGGGTCGGAGAAGGGGTTCAGCCAGACATCGATACGACGCTGGCCGTGAGCAAAGACATTGATCACCGCAGCGCCTGCCGCAGCCGCCAGCGCCGAGCCGTAGAGCAGGTAACCGGGATGTTGAGTGCCCGCAGCCAAGACGGCAAGCAGCGTCAACCCCAAGATCAGCACCAGCCCAAGGTCGCGCTGCAGCAGCAGCATCGCCAGCAGCAAACCCCAGACCAACAGCAACGGCCAGAGCCGGCGCAGTGGCGGCAGCAGACCAGGCCAACGACTCAGCGACTTGAGATGGCGATCGATGAATGCAGCGGTGAAGAGCACCATGGTCAGCTTCAGCAGCTCGGTCGGGGTGATGAAACCCAGTCCGTAGACAGCGCCGCGATAGCGTTGACCGGTCGCCAGTACCAGCGCGATCAGCAACAGCGAGAGTCCGGCCCACAGCCAGGTCGCGCGCGTGGCGAGGCGATAACGTCCATTGCGGCCGGCGATGGCGATGCTCAGCATCAAGGCGACACCGAGCGGAGCCAGGATCAGCTTGTCTAAGCCCGGTGCTGGCGAGGCAAAGATGCCCGTACGCGACTGTGCGATCAGGCCGATCGCGCTCAGCAGCGCCGCCAAGGGAAGCAGCAGTTGATCACCCCGGAAGCGCGCCAGCACCAGGAGCAGATGGGCGCTGAGGAAAGCTCCCAGGTAGACCAGAAAGGGGATCAAGGCGCCGAGCTGCAGATCCAGCCCATCCTTGGGCCCGGCGCCAAGCAACATCAAATACCCCAGCAGCGCGATCAGCAGCGCCCAAAGCAGGAGTCGGCGCTCGGGCGCGCGCAGCTGCCAGAAATCCGCGAAACAGGTTGGCTTGCCGCGACCTGCCATGGCTAGATCACCTGGACCAGGCCGATCTGGAACTTACCGTTCCGCTGTAAGCCGTAGCGCCGGGCGAGCCTGATCTTCTTGCTAGGCATTGCGAGGTATTGCCAAGCCCTGCCCGACACACGAGCAGCTTTGCCAATCCCTATCCCTATCCCTAAAAGCGCAGATCACAGCCCTTGCTCAACAGCCTTGAGCAGGAGATCACGGGCGATCGGCGCCGCCATCCTCGAGCCGTATCCGCCATGCTCGACTAACACCGCGAACGCCAGCCGTGGTGCGGACGCGGGTGCGAAGCCGATGAACCAGCTGTGCGAGCTGCCTTGCGGGTTTTCTGCGGTGCCGGTCTTGCCGGCGATCTCGAGCCCAGGGGTCTCGATCCCTTTGCCGGTGCCTTCGGTCACCGCCTGCCTGAGCATCAGCCTCAGCCGGCGCGCGGTATCCGCGCTCATGAACCGCCCGACCATCTCGGGCTGAGCATCACGCAGCAGACGTGGCCGCATCGCCACCCCATCATTGGCAATCGCGGCGGCGACCAAGGCCATGTAGGCCGGCGTCGCCGTGACCCGGCCCTGGCCGATGGCCGCCTGAGCCAAGCCATAACGATCATGCTCAGGGATGGGCTGGAGCTGTGCCGACTGCAACTGCAGGGTCCCGGAAGGACCGCCAACGAAGTCGATCGAACGGTTGAAGCGCATCCGCTCGCCGGTCTTCGCCAGCGCCGCATGACCACCGAGCACACCGAGCTGAGCGAAAAAGACATTCGATGACTTGGCGAGCGCCGTCGACAGGTCAAGCACACCCAGTCCCGCCCAGGACCGACCCGCGCGCCGGGCCTCGTAATACTCGTGATCACGGATCGGCCGGTATCGACTCGAGGTCGTATAGCCATCGGCTGGACAATCCAGGCGACCGCGAAAGCCGTTTTCGAGCGCCTGAGCGGCAAGGATCACCTTAAAGATCGAGCCGGGCGGATACTGACCCTGAGTTGCGCGGTTCAAGAGCGGTGTGGTTGGGTCGCCACCGCTGAACAGCGTCGGTTGTAGCTGATTGGGATCGAAACCCGGCAGGCTCGCCATCACCAACAACGCACCATCAGCAGGACGCAACATCACCACCGCCCCCCGACCCACTGGCTTAGCCGCTGCAATTCGCTCGACCGCAAACTGCTGCAGCTCCGCATCCAAGGTCGTGACCAGGTCCTGCCCGCGCGGGCGCTTGCTCTGGGTGAGCAACTGGCGCCCAAGCTCGCTCCAATCATCGAGGCTATCCAGCGTCGATCCGTTCAATGCGCGATTGGCCATGGCCTCCACACCGTTGAGGCCAAAGCGCGCATCCGCATAGCCAACCGTGTGCGCAAAGGTCGGCCCGTAAGGATAGACACGCTCGGCAGCGCCATCGCGATTCCTGGTCTCGGCTAGGATCTGCCCACGCCGATCGAGAATACGTCCGCGCTGAATCCAGTGCGCGGGATTGAATTGGCGACGATCGTGCGATTGCATGAAGGCGATGAACTGCGGTCGCGCCCGGCCGCCGAGCTGCCAGGTGGCCTGATAGGCAAGGATGACGGTGAGCGCGACTGTCAGCAGGCCAATCGCTGGCAACAGCCAGGCGCGCGGCTTGGCGAGATGCCGTAGCGGCACCGCATGACGCAACTGAAAGGCTTGCCAGAGCCAGAACAGCAGCGCGAGGCCGAACGCCAGCTGCAGGCCAAGGCGCAGGGCTTCCCAAGGCGGCGAGCGAAAGAGGTCATTGAGCAGGTCCATAGCGGGCGAGAGCATACCTTGAGAATCGCGCCAATGCTCCGTCTACATCGAGACCATGACCGAAGAGGGCTATGTCGAGCTCGATTGCACCGCGTGCATTTACCGGATCGAAGAGGGTGCTCACAATATGCCCGAGCTGGCGCACTCTAGCTTACAATCCTAAGCCAAGACGATTTCTGTCAAAGCTCATACCGCCTTGCTTGTCTTTTCGCTCGCCTTCTGCGTCGCATCGCCGGTCACATAGCCCGGCTATGCTCCCGACGATGCTCCTTGAAGGCAAACGAACATCCTGCGCAATTCGGTACGCGCTTTTTCCGGCAATCGCCTAACATCGAGTCAACATTCAGAGGCCAACTGCCGCAACAGAGCGGAGTCCAAGATGCCCAAAGACGCTCCCCGCCATGGCCGCACCGGCCAAACCATCGACAGCAACAAGCTTGACCGTGTCGTCGCCGACGCCCGCCGCGCCATGGACGATCGCGCCGCTGGCTATCGCGAGCAGGCGCTCAAGCTCTATCCCTGGGTCTGCGGTCGCTGCGCGCGCGAGTTCGATCGCAGCAATCTGCGCGAGCTGACGGTCCACCACAAAGACATGGACCACGACAACAACCCGCCCGATGGCAGCAACTGGGAGCTGCTCTGCCTTTACTGCCACGACAACGAGCATCAAAAATACGAGGAGCACATCGCGGCGGTGGCGGCTGGCCGTGATACCAGCGTCACCGGTGGACGCACCGCTGCGCCGAGCACCCATAACCCCTTTGCCGGTCTCGCCGATCTGCTCAAGAAAGACTAGATAGAGCGAGCACCACCCCTAGACCAGCAGACCCCAGCAGCAGCTCAACGTCTTCGAGCGACGGCAAGCCCAGCGATGAAGGCTCAGGGGTTGGCAGTCTCGCGCAGCACCAGCTCCAGCACCTGCTGCGGGCGCTCTTCGTGACCGAGATGCCCAAGGCCAGGCATCAGCCGCAAGCGCGCCCGTGGCAGCAGACATTTGGCACGCTCCGCCTCCTTTGGCGGCACCGTGCGATCCTCGGCAAACCCCACCAAGACCAACGCCGGCTTGAGCTGTGGTAGCTCGCGCAACAGCGGCTCGAGATCCCAATTGGCCATCATATTGAGCGCCGCAGCCAGATGCCCCGGATAGGAGATCAACAGCCGATAGAGCGCAATCCCTTCAGGAGTGAGGCGTGAGCCTGTGCCATCGGCCATGCGCTTTACACTACGCGGGTCCTTGCGCGCACCGCGAGCGAAGAAGCGCGGGACCACCGAGCTGCGGGCAAAGAGCTTCGCGGCGGGCGAGAACCATCGCCCGGCAAATCCCCGCAGCGGCAGCAGCGCCCCGCTCAGACTGATCAACAGCCTGGGTTGAATGCCCCCGTCGAGACACATGCGAGCCAGGATGGCAGCACCGGCGGAATGGCCGACGGCGATCTCCGGCTCAAAGCCCAGAGTCTCGATCAAGGCGCTAACGGCCGCGGCCATGCCGGGTAACGAGAGCTGTGATGGTGCCGGTGCGGCGGTGAAGCCATGGCCCGGCAGATCTAGCGCAAGCACTTGAAAATGCTCGGCGAGCAGCGGCAGCAGTCCACCCCAGGAGTGCGAAGCGGCTCCGGTGCCATGGATCAGCAACAGTGGCGGGCCGCTGCCGGCCTCCTGGATATGCCAGCGCAGGCCACCAGCCTCGACAAAACGACTGTGCTCGCGATTTGGCCAAGACTGCCCGTCTCGCTCCCAGACCGGCTTGTCATTCATGACCGAGGCGGAAGTCATCGACGGCTCGTCAGTCGCGGTCGTGAAACACGGCTGAGCCGATCGCCCGGACTGTCGGGTTTGGCGAGCACAGCAACGAGTTTGGCGAGCACAGCAACGCGAGGCCAGGTGGCTTGTATTGTCTGACAATCAGCGGCAATGACCACTTAACTGACCGCCTGCACCGCGCCGGAGAGCGCGCGCGCATCTGCATGCGGCAGCGGTAGATAGACTGCTCCCATCTCGCGGGCCAGATTTTCGGCATCTGGACGCGGACGCGGCGACATATCCACTACCAGCGCCTTCAGTTCAGCGACACGGAAGGCACGGGCCGAAGCGAGCGCATCCTCTGTCGCCTGAGCGCGACCGCCGATGCCATCGCGATTCACGTTCGCGCGGCCATCGGTGAGCAGGATCACGACAGCCGTGCCCCCGCGACGGGTCACCCCGTCGGCGAGCGCAAGCGCGGCATCAATGCCCGAGGCCAGCGGAGTACCCCCCCCACCGGGCAGGCTGGCCAGTCCGCGCTTGGCACGCACCAGCGAGCGCGTCGGCGGTAGCAGGATCTCGGCACTTGGTCCTCGGAAGGCGATCATGGCGACCCGATCGCGACGCACATAGCAATCGGCCAGCAGCAGCTCGACCGCGCCCTTGGCCTCGGCGAGGCGATGCAGCGCCGCTGAGCCGGAGGCATCGACGACGAAGATGGTGGTGGTCTCCGAGCGCTGGCGATAGCGGGTGATGCGGAAGTCATCGCGCCGCACCTCGACCAGTACCTCAGCAGCGCCCCCCTTCTCGGCCCGCTCCTGACGCCGCAGCCGCTGCCAGGGTGCCGCCACCCGGAGTGTATCAATCAGGTTGAGGCGCGCCCCGGCACCAGGCTCGCCGCGACGGGTACCGGCTGGGCGCCCGCGCAGCGAGCCGCTCTGGATGGCGCCGGACTTGCCGCTAGACTTCGAGCGTTGACGCATCGCACCCATCTGCAACATCGCCAACAGATTCGGCGGGATCGCCGCCTGCGCGGCCTCCAGCACCTGCTCCTCAAGCGGCTTATCCAACTCCTGCTGCGGCGTCTGATCTTGATCCTTCTGCTCGTCCTGATTGTCTTCTGGGGGTGGTGGCGGCTCCTCTGCCTGCTGCTCCTCATCTGGCTGCTCGGGCATCGGGAGACGCGTCGCACGCGGTGCCAGCACCAGTCGGGCGGCAGCGCTCACATCGGCGGATTCGACGTGGTCGCGCCCGGCGAGCGCCGCCGAGGCACGGGCAACCCGAAAGGCAGCGAGCGATGAGCGCAGCGAGTCGACGCCGAGTGCGAGCGCGGTGCCACAGATAGCCTCGATCGCCTCGTCATCCATGCGCACGCCGGCCAGCCGCTGCCGGGCCGATGCGATCTGGCTCATGTCGATGTCAGAGGGGATCGCCTCGTTGTAGCGGATATCGCCCAGATCGAGCAGAAAGGCGAATCGATCCAACAGCGTATGCGGAACCTGTTCTTCTTCGTTGGCACCCTCGTCGAGGGCAACAACGCCGATCCGTGCCATGGTGCGCGCGGTGATGCCGTCGCGCTCGACTTGGATCTCGCCGTTATCCAGCGCCGCGCTCAGATAGGCAGCGGTCGAGCGGCTAACGCGCTCGGCCATCGCCAACTGCACCACTCCGCCATCGGCCTCGGCCAGCAGCCCACGCTCAGCCACCGGGCGCCCGGCGTGCAGGGTCGCGGCGAGATCGAGCCCGCCGAGCAGACGACCATCGGCCACATGGAGTGGGATGCGGCGAAAGGGAACCGCCGGCGGCAGCAGCTCACGCAGCAGCTCTGACCAGATCTCACGCACGGGCCCTGGTAATGCACGCACCGCGATACCGCCGCTGCCGGCCGGATCGACCGCGAATAGCGCCGCCGCAAGACAGGCATCATCCCAGCGCGTGCTGTGATCGGGCAGTGCCGTCGAATGCTCGTCGCTCATTGAACTGAACGCACTGAATCAAGGCAAGCCTTAGCAAGCACATCCAGTCCGCCTAGTGGGTCCGGCATGGATACGTAGAAGCGTACTGAAATCTCTGCGCTCATCTGCGTCATCTGGGGCTCAAATACTCTGTTACGGCTCAGGCCATGCGGGCCACGCGCGCCTTGAGACGCTGGCTGCAGGCTGCTCACTCCCCAAACAATTCCTCGATCGCGCGCTCAACGCGAGTGGTCGAGCCCGCGTCGTCGAGCACATTCCGACGCAGCCGATGGCGCAAGGCCGGGGGGGCGACCCGCTTCAGATGCTCGTCGGTGACAACATCGTCGCCCTCGAGTGCGGCGAAGGCGCGCGCCGCGCGAATCAGTGTTAGCTCGCCGCGCAGGCCGTCAGTGCCGAGCTTCATACAAAGCTCAGAGGCTCGCTCGAGCGCAGCATCCGGCACCTCGACATTCGGCAGACGCTCTTTGGCATTCATGATCTGGCGCCGCACCTTGCCATCCTTGCGCTTGTACTTCTCGATGAAGGCCGCCGGATCGCGCTCGAACTCGTCGCGCAGCCGCACCACCTGGACGCGCGATTTTAGATCCTGCGGGGTGCTGATCTCGACCGAGAGACCGAAGCGGTCGAGCAGCTGCGGGCGCAGCTCACCCTCTTCCGGGTTACCGCTGCCGACCAGCACGAACTTGGCCGGATGGCGCACACTCAGCCCCTCGCGCTCGACCACATTCTCGCCACTGGCCGCGACATCGAGCAGCGAATCGACCAGATGGTCCTCGAGCAGGTTGACTTCATCAATATAGAGGAAGCCGCGGTGCGCACGCGCCAACAAGCCCGGCTCGAAGGCCTTTTCACCGCGCGTCAGGGCCTTCTCTAAATCCAGCGCACCGATGACGCGGTCTTCGGTCGCTCCCAGCGGCAGATCGACCACCGGCACCTGTGCCTTGCGCACCTTGATCTTACCGCTCGCCTTGCGCTCGCGGCACTGTTCGCAGAGGCCTGATTCCGGCGCATCTGGATCACAATTATAGGTGCAGCGATCGACCACTCGCATCGAGGGCAGCAGCGCGGCCAGAGCGCGAATCGCCGTCGACTTGCCGGTGCCGCGATCGCCAAACGCGAGCACGCCGCCGATGCTCTGATCGGTTGCCGCGATCAGGATCGCGAGCTTCATCTCTTCTTGGGCGACAATGGCAGAAAAGGGAAAGGCAAGCGGCATAGTCGTGTGAACCTTGTCGGCGGGCCTTATCGGTGGCCCTTGCAGGAGGCTAGAATCGCAGCGCGCGCGACTGCCGCAAGACCCTAGCGTTGCGAGTTCTTTTCGGTCAAGGTCAACCGTCCATTTGCTTGCGCTGGCTCAGCGCAGCCGCGTCCGGAGACCATTGCAAAAGACGCTGAGGTGATCCGAGCCAGCTCCAGCCGAGTATTTCGCGTCCAGCGCGGTCGTCAAGGCGGGATGCCGTCGATCCTAAAAAGCGCATTTTAACCGCAGATGACGCAAATTAACGCAGAGATTTTAAGGCACTGACACGGCTGCTCATCACTGATTCACCTGTTAGCTGACCTTGCCAAATCTGTTAGAGCCTTGTTCTATAATATTTTATCTGCGTTATCTACGTTATCTGCGGTTTATCGGTTGATGGATAGTTTCCAGGGCGGTGACCTTGACCTGAGCACGCTGATTGAGCGCCGACGGGCACTGGGCGATGCCGATGCGCTTCGGATTGGCAACCAGCGTTACTCCTACGCTGAGCTGGCAACGCTCGTCGAGCAACGCGTGGCGATATTGATTAGCGCTGGCGTGGCGGCTGGCGAGCTGGTGCTCTGTCCGACCATGCCAGTGCTAGATTCAGTCCTGATGCAATGGGCGCTGGCTCGAGTTGGCGCAGCCATGCTGCCTGTGCGCACCGATCTGCCCCACTCGCGGCCTGAGTCGCTGATCGAGGCGAGCGGTGCTGAATGCTGGTGGCAGCCCGCCGATCCGGATGCCAATACGGATGCCAATAACCGACCAGCGGGCGCGCTGATCCGCAGCGGATCAGCGCATGTACCTGCAACGACTTCTTCCGCTGCAGCGACACATTCACCGCCAGCGCCAGCGCTCTTGATCGAGACCAGCGGCAGCAGCGCGGAGCCCAAGCTCGTGATGTTGAGCGCGGCGGCGATCATCGCCTCCTGCCGGGCGGTCAATGCGCGACTCGATCTCAAGCCCGGCGATCGCTGGCTCTGCGTACTGCCGCGCCAGCATGTGGGCGGGCTGGCGATCGGCTATCGCTGCGCACTCGCGGGCGCCGAGCTGGTGGTGCAGGTGGTGCAGTCGCGCTTCGAGGCGGAGCAGGTACAAACGGCGCTTTGGGATGCGCGCATCACCCACCTCTCGCTCGTCCCGGCGATGTTGGAGCGCCTGCTCGGCGTTGATCCAGCGCCACCGCCCTGGCTCAGGGTCGTGCTGCTCGGTGGACAGGGCCTCGACAGCAACCTGGCCCGGCGCGCCGTTGAACAGGGCTGGCCGCTCTACCTTGGCTATGGCATGACCGAGACCTTCTCCCAGGTCGCCGGTGGCTGGATAGGCGCCGATGGCTTGCCGCAGCGGGGCCTGATGCCACTCGACGGCGTCGAGCTCGACTGCCCGAGCTGCGATCCAATCCAGCACCAGGCGCCGAGCGATGCCGCGAACGTCGCACCACAGCAGGCGCCGAGCCAGGCCTCACAACAAGCCCAGCCGCTGCGCATCCGCGGCCCAATGCTGATGCTCGGCTACGCCAATCCGACACGCAGGCCCGGCGCTGGTCTCGACAACGGCTGGCTAGAGACCTCAGACCTCGCCTGCCGACTGCCAGGCGGCGGCATCCAGATTCTAGGGCGTGCCGATGATGTGGTGCTGATTGCCGGCATCAATGTGCTGCCCGCCGAGATCGAGCACGAGCTGGCCCAGCTCGATCAGATCACTGAGATCGCCATCATCGGCGTGCCTGATCCGACCTGGGGGCATCGACTGGTCGCACTCTATGTCGGCGAGCTTGAGCCGGCACAGCTCGAAGCCTGGTGCCGCGGCAACCTGCCCTCGCATCGTCGACCGCGGACGTTTGCGCGTCTTGAGTCTCTCCCCACACTCAGCTCAGGCAAGCCTGACCGGCGAGCGCTCATCGCCCGTGCCAAGGCCCTCGGCGAGCTCAAGGCTGAGGCAGCTCCCGCACATCGGGCATTCTCAGGCCATCGCGAAAATCACTGAGCACCTGATCGATGGCCGCTGCGCTCAGAAAACCGACATAGCGGTAGAAACATGACAGCATGATGGCATGATGGCATGATGGCATGCCTGCTGAAGCAGCCTTAGCACGGGTGCCGACGGTCGTATCATCATTGGAAAGGAAGTCCTGGCAGGGTTTGGTGGTCGGAATCGTTCTCAACGCATGGACAGCTTCGCTTCACCGCTGTCATAACGATACTGGGTGATCGACCCGTCCTGGATCTTCTCGACAGCGTCCTTGATCGCATACATCGGCACCAGAAACCACTCACGCGGTACCACCGGATTCCCAAACCGGTCCTTGATCTCGATATCGAGCCGTGCCGGAGCAAAGATGCGATGAATCAGATGCTCAAGCTTGGCGCGGTTGATGTTGTACAGTTGGTAAGTCGCGACAATCTCGACATCAGCCATCAGAAAGGTCGGATCAAGCTTCGCTCCGGCAATCCGCTTCTCCACCTCCATGCTGGTGACACCGATCTTGTGGATCAGCTCGCGGTTCTCGGCAATCTGCGGGAGATCGGACTGGCTTCGTAACACGTAGATGATGCCACTGGCCTGATCGCCGTCTTCGGTTTCCTGCCGAAACAGTGGTCCCGCATCCGGCTCCGTGATCCGCCGTCCGGCCTCATCCTTGGTGAGCGCACGTTGGAGCGAGCGCATCAACATGTTGCTCTCGGTGCCGTTGTCGAAGATCACCCGCAGTCGCGCATCCCGATCACCATAGTCCTGAGTAAAGACCTCTCCCATCTCGGCGACATAGGCTTTCTGACCGCCTAAGATAAAAAACCGGCCCGTTTCGATCTCAGCCTTCTTACCGAACGGTCTTGCGGTTCGAAGACCAACATCTAAATCCTGTTGTACCTGCTCAAACAGCGGTTTGAAGCGGGCAAAGTCGTCGCAAGGTTCACGGTTGGCAATCTCTTCAGCGACCTTCTTCTCCGCCGTCGATCGGACATGGCGTAGCTCCGTGATCGCCGGAGCTTCGTCATCGACACCGAGCTGAGCCAGTAAGGCGGCATCGTCCAACGCATCCGCCTGCGGACTCTCCGATTCACTGACCTGAGCCTTCAACAGCCCTTGATGATCGAGTGGTTCCAGTAAGGTCCGGCACTCTTCAAGGCTCATCAAACGCTCAAGCCGAACCGCATACAGCCGCTCGAAGATGTCTCGATCCTCCCCGTGCTGCGGAATGCGTCCCTGTTCCTCATAAAAGCGTTGAATATCCTCAAAGCCAGCGATGATGCGTTCTTCGCGTGGCGTATGGACGGTTTGCTGCTCGGGTTCGCTCTCAACACCGAGGGCATCCAGCAGTTCCCGATCGGATAACTCAGACACGTTCAGCCTCCTTGGTCTTGCGCTGCAGGAAGGCGACACCTTCCGCCATCCGGCGCTCCCAGGGGTCCGGTGAGTTCATCGAAGGTAAGCGACCGCGTTCCTGTTTGAACTTCAACGCCCGTTTCGTCAGATCGCGGGCCTCGTCCAGGGAGAGTGCGACCTTCTTCGCGGTGATGATCGCCTGAACGGTCTTCAGACTCTCCTCATTCATCACCTTGGCCAAGATGGCGTAGGCTTCCTGGAAGGGATTGATCTGGTCGATCAGATCGATATCGAGATTCCGCACATCGGTGACGTACTTGCGCACGCCCTGGATAAAGGCGGTATTCGGACTCTCCCCCGGCTGTTTCTCATCCGTGATCGCTTGACCGGCGGCAAGCTGCTTGGCCTGCTGTGTCAGGTTCAGGGCCGCGATGGCATGTTGGCGTACCGCTTCCCGATCCTGCTCCTCCAGCTCGGGATACTTGTTCTGAATGATCTTGCCCATGCGAACCTGCGTCAGTTCCTCCGGTACCAGTTCCTCATCAAACAGCCCGCGTTCGATCGTGGTCTTGTCCTGCACAAAGGCGGCAATCAGCTCGTTTAAGTCTTCCTGACAGACACGCTCGCCTTCCTTGCTGGTGGGCTTCGTCAACCCTTTGATCTCAATCTGGAACTGTCCGGTTTCCTCGTTGACGCCGACATTGGTCTTGGTCGGATCATAGCCGTCCTTGCCGTAGTCATAACCCTCTTCGGGACCACTGCTCGGTGTCTTTGGGACGAAGTTGAAGCGGGGAGCGAGCACTTGCTCCATCAGCAGACTGGCGGCAATCGCCTTCAGCGTATCGTTGACCGCTTCCGTCACGACTTGCGCGGATGCATCCGGTTCGGCAATCAGATTGGTGAAGCGGGCTCGGGTCTTACCGGGAGCGTCACGGGTGGCGCGTCCGATGATCTGCACCACTTCGGTGAGACTGGCCCGGTAACCCACCGTCAGGGCATGTTCACACCAGATCCAGTCAAAGCCCTCCTTCGCCATGCCGAGGGCAATAATGATGTCGACATGATCGCGGTTGTTCTTCTGGCGCGGGTCTTTGAGGGCGACAGCGACGCGATCCCGTTTGTTGGGGTCATCATCGACCAGATCAGCAATCCGCAACACCCGACCGTCAGGGGTCTTGATCAGCTGAAAGCCGGTGTCGGGATCAATGCCCTGCCAGTCCCCGAGTTCTTCAAGGATGTGCTCGACCTCGCGGATCTTGTCCTTGGTACTCTCACGGGAGTTGACGCTTGGAATGTGAACGATGGTCTTCTCGGTCGGGTTCAGTACCTTCAAAATGTCGTCGGCATAGGCGCCGCTATAGAAGTAGTAACCGATATCCAGCTGCTTCAGGTGCTCGTAGCCGTTGAGCTGCTCGTAGTAGGTGTAGGTGACGGTATCGAACTTCGCCTCATCCTCCGGCAACAACACCGCTTCGGCATCACCCCGGAAGTAAGAGCCGGTCATGGCGACGATGTGCACCCGGTCACGGGCGATGAACTGCGCCAGATGCGCTCCGAGTTTGTTATCCGGATTGGCTGAAACATGGTGAAATTCATCGACCGCAATCAACCGGTCATCAAAGGGTTCGATGCCGAACTGATCGACCGCGAAGCGAAAGGTGGCATGGGTGCAGACCAGTAGCTGATCGTCACTGTCCAGAAACGCCTTCACCGACTTAACCTTGCCGCCCTCCTCACCGGGGGCGTTACAAAGGTTCCACTTCGGCGGGATCTGCCAGTCGGCAAAGAACCCGAACGTGGACAGCGGTTCGTTGTTGAAGCTCGCACCGATGGTCTTCTCCGGAACGACGATAATCGCTTGCTTCAGACCTTGGTTAGCGAGTTTGTCGAGGGCGATGAACATCAGTGCCCGACTCTTTCCCGAGGCGGGGGGTGACTTGATCAGCAGGTACTGTTCGCCGCGTTTTTCGTAAGCCCGTTCCTGCATCGGGCGCATGCCCAGCTCGTTGGAGCGGGTGGAGCTTCCGTTGCGAGCATAGGATACAGAGACAGACGGGACGATCTTCGACTGTGCGGTCATCGTGACTCCAGGGTCTGATCAGCGCCAAAGATTGGTATCGACGAAGACCTTAGCGGGCATTCGCATCCTCTCGGCTTAGCGGTTGAAAATCATTTACGACTAGCGGGGTGTTGATCCATTGGGCAAACGAGCATTCAGCGAGGGGTTTGGGTTCATACTCATCATGCTGTCGGCGTTGGGCAAGAAAGCGGGCGAAGTCGAGTACTTCGGCCTGTTTCTCTTGTGGGAGTTGTTCTAAGGTTTCGATCAGTTCCGCATGGATCATGGTCTTGCTCTCAGTGACGATTATTAGGAACAATCCCTACTTTCAACTTGGACGGCTTAATCCGGGAACGATTCGACTGGGGTTGTCGTCAGGATCATGAGGCTGATTGACCTTGCGATTTGGTCGCGTGAGTTTTTGGCTTTTCAGCGCTTGTCATCTTGGTGTACATCTCGAACAGCTTTTCTAGTCTCTCGGTGTCGTTCTTGAAACGACGACCGATGTAGATACGCTCCAGCACTTCGTCGTTGCGATCATGGGCTGCTCGTAGGTCATCGGGCATCTTGTCTGGATCGTAGAGGTCTGCGATGGTGGCTGGGAAGTGGGCTTCTCGGGCGAGAAGAATATTCTCGGCACAGCGGGTAAGATCGTCTTTATTCTTTTGTGTGAGCGTGGGTACAGGGAAGGTGTTCCAACCGAGGGTGTTGGAGTAACGGAAATCCAGCTTAATTTTTCCGCATACTGTAGCCACCCAAACTAAATGCATCCTGGATGAGTAAATCGCAAAGTCCCTCATTGAGAAATCATAAACGGCTATTGCACTATCTCCAACAACCGTACCTCCATCAACAAAAACGGATGGCAAATAAGGGCGGTTTTCAGAACTGTGGCGGGGAATAAGAAGAGCGCGGCCATTACGATGTCGACGTTCGCCAAATGCATGTGGCGTAGAAGCTAACGCATTTGTTCCCGGTCGCTGGCTTGAAAGTCGGTGGGCACGGACAGCATCAACTCTTCGGCCTATTTGTGGAATTTCCTTGGCGTTCTCAGCCTCATCATCTGCGATCCAAAGACAATACCTCATCTCGCCTTGAATACTATCATGAGACCCTAAAAATTTTCGACAGTAAGCTTTGGCATTGGGGTGTTCAGATATTAGTCGTCGATACTCTTCAACCGACATTAGAAGTTCACCACCATCATTAGGCATTGAGCCGTTGCTCATAGGCGTTAGCTCGAACAAGAGCTTCCTTGAGCTTGCGACTACAGTGTCATAGCCTGGAACTAAGTATGGCCCGATAAAACTAATTTCTTTTACCTGATTTTTTTCAAAAAGTTTTTTTGGTGATCGAGACTTTGCTCCCACACCGATAACGGAAACAATGACTGCCGCCTTTTTGGATGCTAAATTATTCCAAAGAAACGAGGGTACAGCAAAGCGTATTTCGAGTTCATTACCGAGAATGGCTGGCCAAAAAAGAGCAACTTGTCGGCCCTGGCAAATACTATTTGTTGTAACGAAAGCAAACACACTATTACTGTATAAAATATAGTGGCGCGCCATGATAAACCACCCTGCGACGTAGTCAGCAGATTTAGTGGATTTAATTGCGCCGTTAAAGGCGTTTACTAGATCGTCTTTTTGCTCTTTAGATTGATCCTGACTCCCCAAATAAGGGGGATTACCACAAATATAAGTCTCCCCTCCCTCATTCTCAAAATCAATCTCTGCTTGATCGAGTGGCGTATTAAACAGATCATCCCCATGAAGCTTCACACCGGCCCCTGTCGGCGGACAGATACTCAACCAGTCGATCCGCAACGCATTTCCGCAGGTAATCCAGTTCATCGCCTCTAGGGGCAGGAATTCAGCCAGAGCAAGCTGTTGACCGCGATAGAGCACATCGCACTGATACTCGGCAATGATCAAGGCAAGACGGGCGATCTCGGCGGGAAAATCCCGAATCTCGATACCCCGAAAGTTGGTCAGCGGTATCTCTGACTTTCTGCCAACCTCCTCACGGCGGCGGTTGATCTCCGCTTCGATCGCACGTAGCTCCTTGTAGGCAATCACCAGAAAGTTACCCGAGCCACACGCGGGATCAAAGACGCGAATCTTGGCGATCCGGTTGCGCAAGTTGAGGAGCTTTCGAGGGTTATCTCCGGCCTCCTCTAGCTTCTCGCGCAGTTCGTCCAGAAACAGCGGATTCAGCACCTTGAGGATGTTGGGAACACTGGTGTAGTGCATGCCCAAGGCCCCGCGTTCTTCATCTTCGGCAACCGCCTGAATCATCGAACCGAAGATGTCCGGGTTGATCTTCTGCCAGTCGAGATGACCGATGTGGATCAGGTAGGTGCGGGCAATCTTGCTGAACCGGGGTACTTCAACGCTGTGTGAGAACAGACCACCGTTGACATAAGGAAGCGCATCGGCCCAACGCGGTACCTTCTCGGCCTGCCGCTGGGCTGCCGGAATGTTCATCGTCCGGAACAGCTCACTGATGATCTCATGCGTGTTGGATGAGTCCCGATCACTCATCCTCTCGATGATCTTGGTGAACAATCCCTTCTCGGCAAAGATATCGGTATCTTCCGCGAAGAAGCAGAAAATCAGCCGCGCCATGAAGTGATTGATCTCGACCCGACGCTCAGCGGTACCCCAGTCCGGATTGTCCTTGAGCAGTTCGACGTACAGACGGTTCAGGCGACCGGTGGCCTTGATGTCGAAGGCACTTTCACGAATCTGTTGAACAGTTGTGATACCGGCCAGTGGCAGGAAGAAGCCGAAGTGCTCGGCAAAGTCCGGATAGTTGCAGGCGATCGTCTCGCCAGCATTCAGATCCTCGGCCTGTAGCTCGATACCGTCTGTCGCCAGTACGAACTTGGCCTTGGCCTTGGTCGTCGCCGGACTCTCCTTCAGTGCCACCAAGGTCTCTGTGACGTCACCGACCGGACAGGTCTTGATGTGGATATTGCTGGTTTGCAGCACACCGCCGAGATCGGACTTGTTCGAGGCGCCTGACCGTAAGCGTTTGATCGTCGTTGCCTTGTTCCCGAAGGCTTCGAGAAAGGCGAAGGGAAACTCATCCGCATCAAAGGGCTGTTGGGCCAGTGTGGAAACGGCCTCTTCGATATCAACAGCGTTCATTCATCATCCTCGCAGCATCCCGACGCCATGCCATTTCGTTCACCGATGCGACGATTGTCCTTCAGCGGGTCATCAGGCGGAGAGGGCGCTGACGAGGGATGTCGGCAGCGCTTGGCTCTTGCCGGTGCGCGGGTCGATGGCGACGTGGATGCTAAGTGCCGTTGCCACCTCATGCGTGCCAATGAAAAACGCATAGGCCAAGCTGAAACGTCGCTCGCCAAGCTCCTTCAGCTCAATGACGACATCGACCTGATCGCCATGCCGCAGCGGTCGCCGAAAATCGGCCTCGACATGCACCAACGGCAGGCCAATCTGGCGCCCACGAATCAGGCCATCGACGGGCCAGCCGATCCTGGCCATCATCGCCTCATAGGCATCATGGGCATGGCGGAACAGATGCGCGAAGAACAGCACGCCGGCCGCATCGGTGTCGTGGAGCGCAACGCGGAAGTGATGCTCGATCATGGGTACCGGTCCTGTTTTGCCAAGTTGCCTAGCGCCGTCTCACTCGTGTTGGCCTCCGTGGATGCGCCTTGAACTGCTGCGGCCTCTTAGTCGTTGCCCGAGGCCGGCAGCTCGGCCTCATAGGCGGCCCAGGCGACGTGCGATTCGCTGAGCTGGACGCGCATCGCGGTCAGCCCCTTGGCCGATTCACCGAGATCGCCGGCGCTGATGCGGGCGGCGAAGCGCTCGAAGATCGCGCGGGCGAGAAATTCGGTGGTCGTATTCTGGCCCTTGAACGCGGGGTGCTCATCGAGATTTTGGTAGTCGAGCGCGCCGAGCACCTCGCGCAGGACCATCGAGGCCTTGCCGATATCGACCACCAGCCCATCCGCATCCAGCTCCGTGCGGCGGAGCTCGCAGTCGACTACATAGGTGGCGCCATGCAGTTGTTGCGCGGGGCCGAAGATCTCGCCGCGAAAGCTGTGGGCGATCATGATGTGGTCGCGAACGCAGAGGCTATACATAATGGGCCAGCCGGTTGATCTGAGGTGTGAATACGCAGTGCCAGAAGAACATGACCGGGCACCTGGAGTGAACAGTTTCGGGGGCAATCATGGTCTGCTGGGCGCCAGCGGATGGCAGATTGGCCGGGCATTGGCTTTAGGGATAACGGATACGGTGCATCAGGGTTGCGCCTGGGGCTTTGGCCAGCCTGGCCATCACCCGCGGCAGGTCGGCAAAGGCATCTTCGCCGGTGATTAACAGATCCAGCACGGGGTCGGTCAGCAGCGACAGGGCGAGCTGCAGGCGCCGCCGATGATTCCAGCGCGCGCGTTGTTCCAGCGGCAGGCTGCCAACCTGTGAGGAGCGCAGGGTTAGTCGGCGCTGATGGAAGGCCTCGCCCAAGGGCAGGCTGACCTGCTGGCTGCCAAACCAGCTCAGCTCCAGAACGGTCGCCTCAGCACCGGCAAGCCTGAGCGCCGTGATCAAGCCGTCGGCGGTACCACTGGCATGCATCACCAGGTCCGCATCCGGTCGGGCTGCTGCGGGATCACTAAACCTTACCCCCAAGGCCGCCGCCGTCTCGGCGCGCTGCGGATAGATGTCGACGAGCTCCACCTCGCAGCCCGGTATCCTGCTCGCAAGCCAAGCACAGAGGCAGCCAACCGCCCCGCCACCCACCACCGCAATCCGATCGCCGAGACGCGGCTGCGCGTCCCAGAGCCCATTGAGCGCCGTCTCCATCTGCGCGGCGAGGATCGCCCGCTCCGCTGGCAGCCCTGCCGGCAATGGATGCACCGCGATGGCCGGCACGCGATAGCGATCTTGATGCGGGTATAAACAAAAGACCCGTTGGCCGATCAGTTCGGCATCCTTGGCAGTCTCGGTGGCCTCGACGCGGCCGACACTGATATAGCCGTACTTGACCGGCGCCGGAAACTGGCCGACCTGGAACGGGGCGCGCATGCGCTGGTACTCGCTCTCTGGGATCTCACCGCGAAACACCAGTCCTTCAGTGCCACGGCTGATGCCGCTAAAGAGCGTGCACACCTCGACCTCGCCTGCTCCAAGCCGCGCGAGTGTCTCGCTTCGCAGTGCCCCCTGCCCCGGCTGAACGAGCCAGAACGCTTGCGCTTCATCAGTCATGGTCATGCCTTGGCATCCCTCCTCTTAGGCTACGGCTGAAAACGGCATATCAATGGCTCTGTGTGGCTCTAGATGAGCGCCTCTGGTGCAATGCTGCCAAAGATTCGATACCGCCCGAAAGTGCCCAAGCTCCAATATCCCAAGCTCCAATATCGATAATGGCGTGGGTCATCAGCATGTATCGAGACCTCAACAGCGTTGCACTAGGTATTCACCCGCACCGCGTAGACATCCCCTGAATTCGCTGCTTCTGGCAACCCCTTGATCCAGCCGCCGATCTCTTCGGCACTCAGCCATTGGGCATGTATCAGCGACGCGCTTGCACCTAATGCGGCGTTATAGCGATAGCGACCGAGCCGCTCGCATTCCTCGAGCGCCTGCAGCGCAACCTGGCGCTGAATGGTCGTCAACTCGAATGAAAGCGCCGCCAAGGGACAACTCAGCCCTTGCAGGACGCTGGCCTCGTAACCCTCAACGTCGATCTTGCAGAATCGTGGCTCTCCGTAACGCGCGATCAGCGCATCCAGCGTCGTCACGGGCACTTTGACCCTGCCCTCCCAGCGCTGGCCTTGCCATGCCTGCCCGCCTTGGGCTGCGCTAATGAAGATGCGCGAGAGCGAGCTGACGCTTGGGTTGGCAAGATTGAGATACATCTCAGCCTCAGCCCTGTCGGCACCCACTGCAAGCTGTTCAAGCACTACTTGCCGGTCACGGCCATGCAGTATCCGCAATGCCCGCGCTAGCGAAGGCTGTGGCTCGACAGCGACCACTCGCGCCTCCAGCCGACGCAGGCTCGCGATACAATCACCAACGTGAGCGCCAATATCGAAGACGAGATCCCCTGGTCGCACGAACTGGTCCAGTAACCGATCGCGCCAGGCACCATCCGCGCTGCGGTAACGCTGGGCCAAAGAGCGGACAACCCCCCACTCACGTCGTATTGCGTTCCTTACCCTGGACACAAGCGGCTCATCTTCCGGGGTGGCATTGGGCGATCAGCGTTCGCTCTAAGTCTTCGTTCCATCGATATCCTTGTTACTGTTTGGCCGGTGCAGCGTTGTATGAAGCTTCGCTACTACATCTTACTACTGCTGCTCGCTTTCGGGCTGGTGCCCTTGATCATCGCTGTGCTGATCAACCTGCCGCTGGTGATCGATCGTACCGCGATGTTCTACCAGAAGGCTTATCTACAGAATCTGCGTGCGGATTTTCGCGATCTCGACCAACATCTCGCCAGCCGCCACGAGATGATCCGGCTCCTAGCCAAGCTGCCTGAGCCCGGCATCATCCTCGGCGAGGCGAGCGATGAAGAGGCCATCGACCTGGCGCGGGCGCGCTATACCGGCTGGATCAACCAGATGCTCAGCGACCAAGCCGACTTGATCGAGATCCTCTTCGTCGATGGCGATGGCAATGAGCGCTTTTGGCTCGCGCGCGACGCATCGACCCGCGAATGGCGACCGACCGAGTACCCACCCGACCCACCGAGCCGAGGCTTCACCAGTGCCGGTCTGAAGCTGAAATCTGGCGAGGTGATCGTCAGCCGGATTCGGGTCAACTCGTTCGCAGCCAGTGAAGATCCTCGGCAACTGATGACGCTCCAGCTTGCAAGCCCGGTCGGTCAGCATGCCGAGGACAAGACCAAACCACCCGGCCTGCTCATGATGACCATCGATGTCGGTGGGTTGGCCAATTTTTACAACGAAACCCTCTGGGTCACCAACGACGGGCGCTATCTACGTCCAGGCGAGCCGTTCAGCGAAGAAGCCCTGGCATTCGCCGATTTTCCCGGCCTAAAAGCAATCTTCGATGAAGAAAAACTTGCCCTTTGGAAAGAGGATTTCGGACCACCAATGCTCTGGGTGCCAATGTTCCTGACCGAGAATGCCCAGCCACTCTGGGTCGGGCGCCCGGTCGATCCCTCGCCTATCGCCAATTTTCGCAACGCCTTGGTCGGGCGGGTGCTGAGTATCGTACTCGTGCTGATCTTGGTGGTGCTGATCATCGCACGCTGGCTAGCATCGCGTGCCGAACGCTTCGGCAAGCAGTTGACCAGCGGCGTTCGCGGCATTCTGCGCGAAGAGCAGACCCCTCGATTCCGCTGGCAGGGTCCCAGCGAAGTACGAGAGCTTGGCGAGCAGCTCAATGCCCTTGCGCAGAGTCATGCCGAGCATCTCAGCGCGGAGCGCCAGCATATGCGACAGCTGGAGCAATCGAATCGATACAAGTCGGAGTTTCTGGCGAACGTCAGCCACGAGCTACGCACCCCCTTGAACTCGATCTTGTTGCTCTCCAAGCTGCTCGCGGCGCAAGAATCCGGGCTCGACGACGACCAAAGGCGCCAGGCCAAGGTGATCAACGAGGCCGGACGTGACCTGCTCGCGATGATCGATAATGTCCTCGACATCTCGCGGATCGAAGCTGGCGCGGTGACCGTTCATCTCGAATGGGTCCTCACCAGACCGATGATCGATGAGCTGGTTGTGATGCTGGCACCGATCTTCGCCGAAAAAGGCATCAAACTGTGCGTCGAGCTCAGTGCCGCAGCGCCTGACCATGTCTACAGCGATCAAGCCAAGATTCGCCAAATCCTGAAGAACTTCCTCTCCAACGCGGCAAAGTTCACCGAAGCCGGACAGGTGACGATCGCCGTGCGGCCCGGAGAGGGGTGCTATCCCCTCGCGATCTCAGTAACCGATACCGGTATCGGCATTCCTGTCGGCAAGGAGGAGATCATCTTTGAAGCCTTCAGACAGGCCGACGGCTCCACACGCCGCCGCTATGGGGGCACGGGGCTCGGGCTATCCATCAGCAAGGAGCTCGCACAGCTACTCGGTGGCCAGATCACCGTCACCAGCACACCAGGGCTTGGGTCCAGCTTCACGCTTCATTTGCCCCTTGTACGCGATCCAAGCAGTCTGCATGCGGTCGAGGTGATCGAGGCGGAGGCATCACCGCCCAACACCGCGGCGGCCAAAATACAGCAATCCTCATCCAGCAGATCCAGTGCCGGTGTCGATGCGCTCGGCATCCTAGAGCAAGATGCAGGCGCCAAGCCCCCCTCTGCTGCGGCTGACACCGATTACTGCAACCAATGGGTCTTGCTGGTCGAGCGCGATGTGCAGAGCCTGCTCGCTGTCACTGAAGCGCTTGAGGCACTCGGTCTCCAGGTGCAGACGGCTGCGGATGAGGAAGAAGCGCTTGAAACCCTTTCCGAAGAGCACGACTGCTCCCTGCTGCTGCTTGCGGCCTATCTTAAAGCTGACGACGCCTGTGCTACGATCGCACGAATACGGCAAAGGGTTAGGCTGACCGAGCTGCCGATCGCTGTGCTCGGCGATTTGGATACCACCGCGCAGGGACGCTGTCTCGAGGCAGGAGCGTGCTGTTTCCTGAACAAGCCGATCGACCCAACTGCCTTGGCGCATCTCATCCAGGCCTCATTACGCCCAAATGCGCTTGAGGCTACCGAGGAGACGGCATGATGGGCGGATTCGACTACAAATTGCTGATCGTCGACGATCACGCACCCAACCTCTTCACGTTGCGCAAGCTGATCGAAAAGCATCTGCAAGCGACTGTCCTCGAAGCCTCCTCTGGTCGCGAGGCGATTGATTTGACGCTCAGCCATCATGACATCGATCTGATCATTCTCGATGTGCAGATGCCGGAGATGGACGGCTTTCAAACCGCATCACTGCTCAAGCGCCGCCGACGCTCGCGTGACATCCCGATCATCTTTCTCACCGCCGCCTTCAAGGCCGAGGAATTCCAACAGCGCGGGTTTGCGATTGGCGCTGTCGACTACTTGCTCAAGCCCATCGATGACAACCTACTGATCAACAAGATCAGCACCTACTTCAGACTGATCGAGAAGGAGCGCTCGCTCAACCAGAAACTCGAG
Source organism: Lamprobacter sp. (assembly GCF_034860625.1). Lineage (NCBI taxonomy): Bacteria > Pseudomonadati > Pseudomonadota > Gammaproteobacteria > Chromatiales > Chromatiaceae > Lamprobacter > Lamprobacter sp. Next base: position 38,865 of record NZ_JAYESN010000005.1, on the reverse strand, counting down.
CTCAAGGTCGCCGAGCGCACCGCCGAGCTCGCCGAGGCACGGCAGTATCTGGCCAACATCATCACCCACATGGGTGAGGCCCTGCTCGTGCTCACCCCCGAGGGCGAGATCAAGATCACCAACCCAGCCGCCTGCCGGATGCTCGGCTACAGCGAGTCAGATCTGCTGGGACTCTCCATCGGCGACGTCTTCGAGGAAGAGGGCGACGAGGAGGCCGGTGCCTTCATGGGCACCTGGCTCGAGGCCTTGATTCGCACCGGCGCGCTAGCCAAGATCGATGCGCGCTTCATCGCCAGCAACGGCCGTCGCGTCCCCATCTTGTTCTCGCGCACCGCAATAAAAGATACTGATGGAGCAATAACGGATATCATCTGCATCGCGAAGGACATGAGCGGCTATGTCCGCATCGATAACGACAACGTCAGGGAAGCGCTGACGACCACCCATCTTGACAGGACGACGGAGGCTGACCATGACCGATGACCTGCCAGCCGAACATTCTGACCTCGAAGATACCACCCTGACCGCCATGGCCTTGAAAGCGATGGCGCATCCGCTGCGCTGGAAGATCCTCTGTTCGCTCGGCCAGAACGAACTCTCGGTCGGGGAGATCGTCGAGCGCACGGGGACCTCGCAGAGCAACATCTCCCAGCACCTTGAGCAGTTGCGTAACAAGAACATTGTCATCGCGCGCAAAGAGGCCAACCGCATCTTCTATCGCATCCGCAACGACCAACTGTTGGAGCTGATCGGTATCATGCGCGATGTGCTCTGCCCAGCGAACCTCGACGATCGCTATCCACGTTGAAGACGCGCACGGGGGTGTGAGGGTGAAGAGCGAAGGATGAAAGTGAAGATGAAGATGAAGATGAAAGGTGAACATTGAAGGGTGACGCGAGGAGGAGACCGACGCTGATGTTAGACGAGAACAACTGGTTTACCGAGGTTGCTGAGGCTGCTGGGAGCGCCTTTTCGCTGCGCGTGAAGTGCCGACTGCATCATGAGGAGAGCCCATTTCAGACCATCGAGGTCTATGAGACCGAAACCTTCGGCAACCTGATGGTGATCGACGGCTTCACGATGCTCTCGACGCGCGAGAACTTCCTCTACCATGAGATGCTCTCACACCCGGTACTCTTCACCCATCCCGCGCCGAGGCGGGTAGCCATCATCGGCGGCGGCGACTGTGGCACCCTGCGTGAGGTCCTACGCCACTCTGAGATCGAGTCGGCGGTTCAAATCGACATTGATGAGCGCGTAACTCGTGTCGCCGAACAGTTCTTCCCTGAGCTCACCGAGTCCAACGCCGACCCGCGTGCAACCTTGTTGTTCGAGGACGGGATTCGCTGGATGCGGGAGGCGCCCGAGCATTCGCTGGATGTGATCATTATCGATAGCACCGACCCGGTCGGTCCCGCCGAGGGATTATTCACCACGGCCTTCTATCGTGATTGCCACCGCGCGCTAGCGCCCGGTGGGCTGCTGGTGCAGCAGAGTGAATCGCCCCTCTACCACATGGAGATCATCCGTGGTATCTACGCGGACACTCAGGCCGCTGGCTTCCAAGATCATGCCACCCTGTTCTTTCCTCAGGCGATTTATCCATCGGGCTGGTGGAGCGCCACACTGGTGAGTCGAGATCAGCCCGTTCCCGACTTCCGCGCCACGGCGGCCTCCAAGCTGCCGTTCCCAACGCAGTATTACACCGCTGAGATCCATCGCGCCGCGCTGGCACAGCCGGCCTTCTTCAAACGGGCGCTCGCAAGCACCCAAGGCGAATAGCCTGCTTGCTACTTATCTGTCCCGGCCCATGAGCTAGACTCCTGGCTTCTGATCGATCAAGCGCCTCCTGTTGCGACCTCTCTCCGACACCCAGACACCAAAACGGGGCCCGAAGGCCCCGCTGCAAGGCAGATACGCGGTTAGCGCAATCCGTCAGATTCCAGCGCCACCGCGGGAGCCAACGAATTCAGGATAGGCCTCGAGGCCGCACTCGCCGACATCGACACCTTCGTACTCTTCCTCTTCGCTCACGCGGATACCCATCACCAGCTTGATCAAGAGCCAGACGATGATGGAGGTCGTAAAGACCCAAGCGAAGATCGATGCCAGGCCAATCAACTGCGGCAAGATACCGACATCGCCATTGGTAATCGGCACCGCTAGGAGGCCCCACATGCCGACCACGCCGTGGACAGAGATGGCGCCAACCGGATCATCGATCCGCAGCTTGTCCAAGGCGATGATCGAGAACACCACGATGACACCACCAACACCGCCAATCAGGGTTGCCGCCAGCGGTGTCGGCGTCAGTGGCTCTGCGGTAATCGCAACCAGACCAGCCAGCGCACCGTTGAGTGCCATGGTCAGATCCGCCTTACCGAAGATCAGCCGCGCGGTAATCAGCGCAAAGACGAGTCCTCCAGCCGCCGCCATATTGGTGTTGACGAAGACTGCGGCGACCGCATTAGCGTCCGCAATATTGGAGACGACAAGCTGGGAGCCGCCGTTGAAGCCGAACCAGCCGAGCCAGAGGATGAAGGTGCCAAGCGTGGCGAGTGGAAGATTGGCGCCAGGGATGGCGTTGATCGAGCCATCTTTTCCATACTTGCCCTTACGAGCACCGAGCAACAGTACCCCAGCCAGGGCTGCGGAGGCACCGCAGAGGTGGACGATACCGGAACCGGCAAAGTCACTAAAACCAAGGCCGTCAAGCCAGCCGCCGCCCCACTTCCAGTAGCCCTGAACCGGGTAGATGAAACCGGTCAAGATAATGGCAAAGAGCAAGAAGGCCCAAAGCTTCATGCGCTCAGCAACAGCACCCGAGACGATCGACATCGCGGTGGCGACGAAGACGACCTGGAAGAAAAAGTCGGCCATTGCTGAATAGTAGGTCTCGCCATCACTGGCCAGCACGTCCGCGACTTCATTGTCGCCGCCAAACATGAAGGTCCAGTTGATGTCCGGGATGATGCCGTTGCCACCGTTCGGGTACATGATGCCGTAACCGATGATCATGTACATAATGCAGGCGATCGCGAACAGCGAGACGTTCTTGGTCAGGATCTCGGCAGTGTTCTTGGCGCGCACCAGACCGGCTTCGAGCATCGAGAAGCCAGCGGCCATCCACATGACCAAGGCGCCCGAAACCAGGAAGTAGAACGTATCTAGCGCATAGGCAAGTTGTATAGTCGGTTCTTCCACTGTTGGATTCCTCCGTTGCCGAGTTAGAGTGCGTCCGGGCCGGTCTCACCGGTACGGATACGGATGACTTGATCGACATCGCTGACGAAGATCTTGCCATCGCCAATCTTGCCGGTTCGAGCGGCGTTACTGATCGCCTCAATCACTTGGTCGACCAGGCTGTCGTCGATGGCGATCTCGACCTTGATCTTGGGCAGGAAGTCAACGACGTACTCGGCGCCGCGATAGAGCTCGGTATGGCCTTTTTGACGGCCGAATCCCTTGACCTCGATGACCGTGATGCCCGAGACGCCGATATCGGCCAGCGCCTCGCGCACGTCATCGAGCTTGAAGGGTTTGATGATGGCAGCAACCAGCTTCATGAATGTGCTCCGTTGGATGGGTGGCGGCTGGCCCGCTGTCGGCCAGCCGCGTTAGACGATCGCAGATCGGCCATGGCCGTTAAGCGCTTGTGCACTGAAGCTCAAGCAAATGGCGAGCCAATCGATCAGAATTCCTTGTTCCAGCCAACCCAGAACTTCGGATCGGTGTCGTAGCCCACATCCTGCTTGCCGTTGTTCTGGTCCCAATTCAGACTGAAGGTGCCAAAATCTCCAGCATCGCGAGAGATCGAAGCACCAAAATTCCAGTAGTTAGCAGTCTCGGTCAGCTCAAACGTATTACCGGCAGCGTCCGTATAGTAGCCAACGGGAATGTCGTCATGGCGGAACTGGTAGTAACCGGCGCGCAAGCTGAAGCCGAAATCGTAAGGCAGCGCAAAATCGGCGCCACCGAAGTAATACAGGTCACCATCGTCAAATAAACCGTCGTCGTTCTCACCGTAGACGGTATAGGCAATGCCGAGTGTGAACCACTTAAAGGTGCCGCTGAGCGTCAGTTCGGCGAAATCCGAGTCGCGCCCATCAGGATAGGCGTAGTAGATCGCACCGATGTCGTAGCTGAAATCATCATTCACGGCGCCACCGAAGCCGGTGTAGAGATCCAGCTCGTAGTTTGGATCAGAGGTCCCCCAATCGATATTGGATACCCAGGTGCCCGCGTAGAAGCCGCTCTCGTGACCGACATCCAAACCGCCCTGCACGGCCGCTTGATCACCGGTCTGGGTGACACCACGCCAAACGTAGTTGGAAACAGCGCCAATGTTCGCGCTGAACGACCAAGGAGCCTGAGCGGCAGCCGGCGCGGAGACAAGAAGCGAAGCGGATAGCAGGGCGCCAGAAGCAGCCATCATTCCCAAGCGCTGTGTGTTCATGGTCAAGTTACCTCAGTTCATGTCGTAGACGGGCGAGACGACCGCCCTGCGTGGTGATCGTGCCGATCGCAAAATCACAGTCTGGCAGCACCATGCAGCTTGTATGCCACAATGCTTATGTGCCCAAAAGACAACGCATTTGATCAGCATGTCGCAGAATTACAACCGATTTGACGCACTTTCTGAGTGCATCGAGCCCGGTCGCCGCAGGAGCGCACGCACCATTTTAGGGCGTGCATAGTCTGAACTGAGGGCGCGCCACGGTTCAGACGGTAGTCAGGCCTTCGCCCTATAATGCTCTGCATGACTCCCTCACAATGCAGGTGATCCCCATGCTTGACCCAAAACAGATTGACGACCTCGCCCGCCGCTTAGCTGAACATGCACCGAAGGGATTTCAGGTGTTGCAGGAAGACCTCGGCCGCAGCTTTCGTGCAACGCTCGAAGCGGGGCTGGCGCGGCTCGATTTGGTGACACGCGAGGAATTTGATGTCCAGGCTGCCGTGCTCGCACGCTCGCGGGCCAAACTGGCGGCGCTGGAGCAACGTGTCGCCGCGCTTGAGGCACCTGCTGCTGCCCCGGCGGGCGACCCCGATGGGCCGAGTGCCTAGACGCCACAGCCGTCGATAGCGCCCCCTTGGCTCTCTCTATCCTTCACAGCCGTGCCCGGGTCGGTATCCAGGCGCCGGCAGTCACCGTCGAGGTCCATGCCGGCGTTGGCTTGCCGTCGCTATCGATCGTTGGCCTGCCCGAGCTGGCGGTGCGCGAGAGTAAGGATCGGGTGCGCGGTGCATTGGCCAACAGCCGATTCGACTTTCCAGCCGGCAGAGTCACCATCAACCTCGCGCCTGCGGATCTTCCGAAAGAGGGCGGACGCTTCGATCTTCCAATCGCACTCGGTATCCTGGGTGCCTCTGGACAGATTGCGGCAGAACCCTTGGCGCGCCACGAATTCCTAGGCGAGCTGGCATTAAGTGGTGAGCTGCGTCCAATCGACGCCGTTCTACCCGCCGCACTGGCGGCACGCGCTGCCGGCCGCGCGCTGATCCTGCCCCGCCTCAATGCCGCGGAAGCGGCATTGGTGAGCGGCCTCGAGATCTTCCCCGCCGACTGCTTGCTCGATGTGTGCGAGCATCTCAACGGGCGCAAAGCGCTGAGCGTCCATCAGCAGGTCGAGCGCTCTGCAACACCAGCCTTGGCACTTGACCTGGCCGAGGTGCGGGGTCAGCCGCAGGCGAAGCGCGCCTTGGAGATCGCCGCTACTGGTGCACACAGTCTGTTGCTGCTCGGCCCACCAGGCACCGGTAAATCGATGCTGGCGTCGCGGCTGCCGGGGATTTTGCCCGGCCTCACCGAAGCAGAAGCGGTTGAAGTCGCGGCGGTGCACTCAGTCAGCCGCCATGCATCCACGACCCCACTGGCCTGGCGACAGCGCCCATTCCGCTCGCCGCATCACACCGCTTCCGCCATCGCCTTGGTCGGCGGCGGCGCGAATCCGCGTCCGGGCGAGATCTCGCTGGCGCACCATGGGGTGCTATTTCTGGATGAGCTGCCGGAATTCGATCGGCGTGTACTCGAGGTGCTGCGCGAACCGCTCGAGTCAGGCCAGATCCTGATCTCGCGCGCGGCCCGCAGCGCTGAACTTCCCGCCCGATTCCAATTGATCGCGGCGATGAATCCCTGCCCCTGTGGCTACCTTGGCGATCCAAGCGGCCGCTGTCGTTGTACCCACGAGCAGGTCAGCCGCTACCGTGCACGCCTATCCGGGCCCCTCCTTGACCGGATCGACCTGCATGTTGAAGTTCCGAGGTTACCCGCCGAGCAATTACAACGGACGGAACCCACAGCAGTGGAATCCAGCGCAACCGTGAAGCTGCGGGTCGAGGCCGCCCGCTCGCTCGCCATCACCCGTGCAGGGAAACCGAACAGTGCGCTGCAGCCAGGGGAGATCGAGCGCGATTGCCGGCTTAGCAAAGAGGGACGCCGGCTCATGGAGCAGGCCATGCAGCAGCTCGCCCTCTCCGCACGCGCCTACCATCGCATCCTCAAGGTCGCGCGCACCATCGCCGATCTTGCCCAGCGTGAACAGATCGGGATCGCCGATCTAGGTGAGGCCATCGGCTACCGCAAACTAGACCGGGAGTCCCCGCAGGCGCTCAATCTGCCACCGGCAAGGTCTCAACGAGGGGCCTGATCATGCTCGAACTGCGTGGTCTCAGCCTACGCCGCGGCACCAAGCTGTTGCTTGAAGATGCTGATCTGCGTGTCCATCCAGGGCAAAAGTTGGGTCTCGTCGGCGCGAACGGCTGCGGCAAGTCAAGCCTGCTCGCCCTGCTTCGGCAGGAGCTTGCAGCCGATGCAGGTTGTGTCTCGATCCCCGGAGGCTGGGAGGTCGCACATGTGGCACAGCACACCCCATCCGGAACCCGTGAGGCGATCGAGTTCGTCATCGATGGGGACAGAGAGCTTAGACAGCTGCAGACGGACCTCGCCGAAGCCGAGGCCGCTGAGGATGGCCTGCGCCAAGGCGAGCTGCTCGGACAGCTGGAGTCGGTCGGCGCCTGGGAGGCTGAAAGCCGCGCAGCACAGTTGATGCATGGACTCGGATTCGCGGTCGGCGAAGAGCGCCGGCCGCTCGATGCCTGGTCCGGGGGCTGGCGCATGCGCCTAGCACTGGCTCGGGCACTCATGTGCCGTTCTGATCTGCTGCTGCTCGACGAGCCAACCAACCACCTCGACCTCGATGCGGTGATCTGGCTCGAAGGCTGGCTGCGTGCTTACAGTGGGACGCTGGTCTTGATCTCGCACGATCGCGATGTGCTCGATGCCGTGGCCACCAGTATCTGCCATCTCGAACGGCAAAAGCTCTGGACCTACAGCGGCGGCTACTCGGCGTTCGAGCGCCAACGTGCTGAGCAGTTGGCTCAGCAACAAGCCGCATTCGTGCGCCAGCAGCGCGAAGTGGCCCATGTGCGCTCCTTCATCGACCGCTTCCGCGCCAAGGCGACCAAGGCCCGGCAGGCGCAGAGCCGATTAAAGGCGCTCGAGCGTCTTGAGCTGATTGCCCCAGCGCATGTGGATACCCCGTTCCGATTCCGCTTTCGCAATGCGGAGACACAACCCAATCCTCTGCTGCGGCTGGAGGAGGTCGCTGTCGGTTATGGTGCCGCTGCACCTATCCTCAATGCCGTGACCCTGTCGCTTCAACCTGGTGACCGCATTGCCCTACTTGGCCCAAACGGCGCTGGCAAATCGACCTTGATCAAGGCCCTCGCCGGTGAGCATCCGGTGCTCAAGGGCAGCCGCACCGAGGCCCAAGGTCTGCGCATCGGCTACTTCGCCCAGCACCAGATGGACCAGCTAGACCCGGAGGCCTCGCCGCTGCGGCATCTCGCCCGGCTCGACCCAGCAGCAGCGGAGCAGCAGCTGCGTGATTTCCTCGGCGGCTTCGGCTTCAGCGGTGATCAAGCCACTGACCCTGTCGCACCCTTCTCTGGCGGAGAGAAGGCACGGCTAGCTCTGGCACTGGTCGTCTATCAACGACCTCACCTGCTGTTGCTAGACGAACCGACCAACCACCTTGACCTCGACATGCGACATGCGCTGAGCGAGGCCCTGCAAGACTATGAAGGCGCCCTGGTCTTGGTCTCGCATGACCGGCACCTGCTTCGCATCACCTGCGATCACCTGCTGCTCGTAGATGAGGGTAGTGTCAGCCTCTTTGATGGCGACCTCGACGACTACCCGAGTTGGATCAGCCAGCGCGCCGCACAACGTCGGCAGGCGACTAACGCCAGCTTCATCAGCAACAGCGACAACCAGTCATCGACAACAGCCCTTGGGATCGCCTCGAAGAAGCAGCTGCGTCGACGCGAAGCCGAGGAGCGAGCAAAGCTGCAACCCTTGCGCCACGAGCTTAAGCGACTCGAGCAGCGCCTCGAGACCCTCAGCGAGCAAGCGCAGCAGCTTGAGCAGCAGTTGGCAGAGCCAGCCCTTTATGAAGCGGACGCCAAGCCTAGGTTGTTGACTCTGTTGGATGAGAAGCGTCGCGTCGATGTCCAACTGGCCGCTGTCGAACAAGCATGGCTCGAGCGCGGAGAAGCGCTCGAGCAGCTCCAGGCTCAGCCATCCTGATGTCCGCTGCAGGTCCGCTACCAATACCCAAGGCGATGCCACAGCCTCGGCGGCTCCGCATCCCTCCTCCCTTGCGCGGGCTATTGCTCGGCCTTGGCATTGCGCTCAGCCTCTATCTGGTTTCACCCTATTTCACCCTGTGGCGACTGAACCTCACCAGCGTCAACGGACCCACCTCGGCACTCAGCGCCTTAGTCGATCTCGATGCGGTGCGCCATCAGATCCAATGGCGACTCAACAAGGATCACCATAGCACCATCGGCGAGGTCTCCGACGACTTCATCGAGTGGATACAGCACAGCCTCAAAAGTAACGGGTCGGAGGCATTAACGGGCGCGGTCACGCTCCCTTGGCTGCGCCAACTCCTGCTCAGTCACGCCATCGATCGCAAGGGCTTCTGGCCCGCGCTCAGCTATGCGTGCTTCGTCTCGCCGACCCGCTTCCGGGTACAAATTGGTCATCCACCAGAATCCCCAGGCCCAGCACAGGCGACACAGCCTGTCCCCTTGCACTTGCAGCTCGGGCGAACCTGGCTCAGTTGGCGCGTGATCGCCGTCTACTACTGAGCAGCCGTTGTCGTACACTGCCCTGACTGACCGATCGACCCCGACCCCTTTGAAAAGAATACCGCGGACGCCTGTTAAGTCGTTCTCAGCAAGCCACAACGCGCGTTATCTTAGGGTCTTTCACCTTCCCCAGCACCGCGTCGCTCACCCCTCTAGCGCAGGATTTCCATCATGTCTCCATTCAAAGACCTGACCGATAGCACACCTAACGAACGTCTGTTCAAGCTCGAGCCGCTCGGCATGGACGCTGAGAGTATTGGCCACGACTTCCAGCATTATTACGCCCACACCTTGGGCCGCGACCGCGATTGCCGCTCTGCCTACTACCCATACAAGGCCTTGGCGGTGACCCTGAGAGATCGGCTCATGGAGCGCTGGAAGCGCACCCGCCACGCTCATGACCAGGCGAATTGCAAGCGCACCTACTATCTCTCGCTCGAGTTCTTGATGGGGCGCTCACTGAGCAATGCCCTGCTCAATCTCGGCATCACCGATGAAGCACGCCAAGCGCTCTACGAGATGGGCCTGGTCTACGAGGAGATCGAATCCGCCGAGATGGACGCCGGCCTTGGCAACGGCGGCTTAGGACGCCTCGCGGCCTGTTTTCTGGATAGCTGCGCAACGCTGCAACTGCCGGTGAAAGGTTATGGACTCAGATACGACTTCGGGATGTTTCGGCAGTTGATCGACAACGGCCGTCAGCTCGAGGAGCCCGACCACTGGCTGCGAGACGGCAATCCCTGGGAGCTGGAACGCCCCGAGTACACTCAGCGCATCCCCTTTGGCGGCCATACCGAGACCCATCAAGACGATCAAGGTCGCATGGTACAGCGCTGGGTGAACACGCACGACGTACTCGCCGTGCCTTATGACATTCCGATCCCTGGCTACCAGAACGACACCATCAACACGCTGCGTCTTTGGTCCGCCGCTGCAACCGACGCCTTTGACCTGGGTGAATTCAACGCCGGCAGCTACCCGGAATCGGTCGCTGCCAAGAACGATGCCGAGCACATCACCATGGTGCTCTACCCGAACGACGCCAGTGAGAATGGCAAGGAGCTACGGCTGCGCCAGCAATACTTCCTCGCCTGCGCCAGCATCAAGGACGTGATCCGCGAATGGCAGCGGCTGCACGGCGAGGACTTCAGCGAGTTCGCGGACAAGAACTGCTTCCAGCTCAACGATACCCATCCGGCGGTTTCGGTGCCAGAGCTGATGCGCCAGCTCATGGACCTCCATCACATGGAATGGGATCAGGCCTGGGAGATCACCACCCGCACCATGGCCTACACCAACCATACGCTACTGCCAGAGGCCCTGGAGCGCTGGCCAGTGCGCCTGTTCCAGCAACTGCTGCCGCGCATCCTCGAGATCATCTACGAGATCAACGCCCGTTTCCTGTCCGAGGTCGCCTCACGCTGGCCGGGCGATATGGATCGACAGCGTCGTATGTCGTTGATTGAAGAGAGCGATGACCCACAAGTGCGCATGGCCTTCCTCGCCATCGTCGGCAGCTTCTCGGTCAACGGTGTCGCCGCGCTGCATTCCGAGCTGCTCAAACAGGGGCTGTTTCGCGACTGGTTCGAGCTCTGGCCGACAAAATTCAACAATAAGACCAATGGGGTCACCCCTCGCCGCTGGCTCGCGATGTGCAATCCAGGGCTACGCGAGCTCCTCAATGAGACCATCGGCAAGGACTGGGTCCGTGATCTCTCGCTGCTCGAAAAGCTCGCTCCCAAGGCTGAGGACGCGGACTTTCGTGAGCGTTTCGACAAGATCAAACGCGACAATAAGGTCCGGCTTGCGGAGATGGTCAGCTCAACCTGCCGGATCGAGTTTCCGGTCGAGTTCATGTTCGACGTCCAGGTCAAGCGCATCCACGAGTACAAGCGCCAACTGCTCAACATCCTGCACGTCATCCACCTGTATAACCGCATCAAACATGGTGACGGCAACATTGGCGCGCCACGCTGTGTCTTAATCGGCGGCAAGGCGGCGCCCGGTTACGAGATCGCAAAGCTGATCATCAAGCTGATCAACAACGTCGCCAAGGTCGTCAATGCCGACCGCCAGGTCACCGAGCAGCTGCGCGTTGCCTTCATCCCGGACTATCGCGTCTCAGTGATGGAGGTCTTGGCACCCGGAACCGACCTCTCGGAGCAGATCTCGACCGCGGGCAAGGAGGCATCCGGGACTGGCAACATGAAATTCATGATGAACGGTGCTGTCACCATCGGCACCCTCGATGGCGCCAACATCGAGATCCGCGAGCGGGTCGGCGATGAGCACTTTTTCCTCTTTGGGCTCACCGCCGAAGAGGTCGCCCACACCCGTGCCCACTATGACCCCAATGGCATCATTGCCCATGACGATGCCCTGCGCGAGGTGATGGCCCTGCTGGAATGCGGCCACTTCAACCAATTCGAGCCTGGCATCTTCGACCCGATCATCCAGGGCATTCGCAACCCCGATGATCCCTGGCTCACGGCGGCCGACTTCGACAGCTATCGACAGGCGCAGCAACAGGCCGCAGAGGCCTACATGGATCGCCCGCGCTGGCTGCGGATGAGCATCCTGAACACTGCGCACAGCGGTCATTTTTCCTCCGATCGCACCATCGCCCAGTACAACGAGGAGGTCTGGAAACTGACCCCGATCGCGCCAACGGCGCATGGCCAAAGGTGATCGGCGTGACGATCATCACCAGGTCCAGCCCGCTCATACTGCTGAATCCGCAGCCAATAGCAAGAGCGCACTGGCACCGACCTGCGGACCGTTGCCTTGGTCGAAACCCTGGAACGGCTCATCTCGGTCTTATGGTCGCTCGACCTGATCACCGGACAACACTGACCCAAGAGCCCAGATTCCACCAGATGTTCGTATCCGTGGGTCAGGGCGAATGTCTACAGACTTAGCGCAACGTCGGGGTTGGTGTTGACCTTAACCGAGCCAAGCCTCAGCCCAGTCATTGGCCATCCCTAGCGAGCAAGGAAGCTCGCAACCCTCAGTGCAGCTGTGCTTATTTTCGACGGACGTACCCTGATGCCGTGATGGACTGCGCAAGACTCCAGCAGGTATGTCAAGGCATTCCGCTCATTGAGCAACCTGCTTATGGTCGATCGATCAGCCAAAAAACCAGGTTGCTTATTATTGATGATTTAAATATCTCATTCGTGGTAGTAATAAGCTCCGTGCATAACCAAGGATACTGACCAAAAAACCTTTATATTGAGTAAGTTATACACATCATAAGGCTGTGATCTAACGCCTAGATAGTCGTTGATGAGCTGTGGATAAAAGAGCCTCTAGAATTGATCGACAGGTTGTCCACAGGTAGGGCCTCCTGCTTCTGAACAGGATGTACGGGATGCTGCTGAACCCCGTTTTAGCTGTGCAGGTTCAAATTTTGTTGGTGTTGGATCTGGCAGGAACCGCTAGCGTCGGCGATATTTCAAAGCATCCCAGACGCGTTGTTCGCCAAGGTCCAGTCCGCGTTCAGACCCGGTGAATACGGACTCGGTGAGCGGGTTCGGTGAAGTGGCGGCAGGGGATGCGAGCCAGGAGAGTGTGTCGCGACCTGGAGACGCGGACAGAGGGTGCAGCTATTCACCCGCTTCTGGAGCTAGCCGGAAGTAACAGAACAGGGTGACGGCTTGCTGAGTCAACTGCTCGTACTCTTCGCCGAGTGATCTCGCCCGGTCGAAGAATTCCCGTTGAAATACGCTGATGGAGAGGTCTTCCCAGCCGCTTTGAAAGAGACTGTCGTCCGCCGCAGAAGCGATCTGGAGTGCCTGTGTTCGTTTGCCGCGAACAAGTCCCATGAAACCGCCGATAGAGGCGTCGACAGTCAGGGATGTGCCGTCGAACCGACCCGAGGAGGCAAGGTGCCTTTTCATCAGGGAGCGGAATCGCTCTAGTCGGAGATATTGGGACATTGTTGTTACAGCCCCTTATTGTAGCCCCTTGTTGCAGACTGTCGAGTAGTGTTATAGATTTTTATCTTACACCTACTGAATTATTAGCCCAAACTCATAAGGATTGATAAACAGGCCGATGACTGGGCGACGCCGTTTCTGACCCTGCTGATGCCCTCCAAGCAAGCCGACACGCAGGTGGACGAAATCACCGATTGGCCCGGCGAGCTGATCTGCGCTGAAGTCCGCTATGACCAAGGCGGGGGATGGGGAGAAGGGTGGCGACGGCATCGCCTGCTGGTTCATCGACACCGATTACGACGACGAAAGCTTCTTCGTCCGCCACGCCTACTTCCTCGGCGCCAACGACCCTTACAAGGCGCTCAAGACCACCCTCAAATAAGTTGGTGCCCGGAGCCGGACTCGAACCGGCACGGCTTGCGCCGAGGGATTTTAAGTCCCTTGTGTCTACCAATTTCACCATCCGGGCGTCTGACTGTTGTGCTGCGATCGCCGCTACGGCTTTGATGGGGGGCGGCCTAGGTGCATTATGCCGTTTTAGTACCCTATCGGCGAGTCCGACGACAGGTGGTCGCTTGTTGTGCCTGGTTGGGAACCTGATTAGGAACCTGGTTGGGCAACATAGCGCTGGTCACGGGTTTTGAGCAAGGCCGCCGGTGGCCCCATATCCCTAGCTTGGCTAAGACACTGAGCGAACAACGGAGAATCGCGCTATGCGCAGCCCTTTTTTACAGCGCCTCCCCGATCTGCCGGAGGTGCTGCCTGTGTTTCCGCTGAGCGGCGCCGTCGTGCTGCCGGGCGTGCAGTTGCCCCTCAACATCTTCGAACCGCGCTATCTATCGATGGTCCAAGCTGCCTTGGCGAGCGATCATCTCATCGGTATGGTGCAGCCTCGTGGTCAGACCTCAGATGAGTCGTTCGCGATCCATCGTGTTGGCTGCGCTGGGCGCATCACCTCCTATAGCGAGACCAGCGACGGGAGGATCATACTGGTCTTGACCGGGCTGTGCCGGTTCAAGGTCATCGAAGAATTGCCGATGCAAGAGGGTTTTCGGCGTGTCAGGCCGGATTGGCAAGCGTTCGCGCTCGACCTTGAGGATGATGAGGCCCATCTCGCTGAGCGGGAGCAGTTCATGGGCTCGCTAAGAGCCTTCTGTGATCAGCGCAGCGTCGAGATCCCCTGGGATGACATCAGCGGCCTGGCCGATGCGGACTTGGTCAATCTCCTCTGCGCCCACCTCCCACTGGATGCCGAGGATAAACAGGCGCTGCTGGAGACGGTGCCGCTGGGTGAGCGGGCGACCTTGATGCGCGGGCTGATGGATATGTCGGCCCATGCCTCTCGGCTGGGTACCGAGCATCGCCATTAGGTGGTCGCGATCTGCGCGGCCCTTGAAATTCGCCCAGACAAAGGGCACTAGCAGGGCATCAGCATTCTCGACATGAGGAATCGACAGATGGCAGTCACATTAACCGACGCGGCCGCGAGCCACGTCAACAAGATGCTTCAACAACGCGGCCATGGCGTTGGGCTTCGGATCGGTACCAAGAAGAGCGGTTGTACCGGCTTTGCCTACGTTGTGGACTACGCTGACGATTGCGGCGATCGTGACCATATCTTCGAAAGTTACGGGGTAAAGGTCGTTGTCGACGAGGCCAGCCTGCCACGCCTTGATGGCATGGAGGTGGATTTCGTTAAATCGAGCCTGCTCAACGAGGGCTTCGAGTTTCGCAATCCCAATATCAAGGATGCGTGTGGCTGCGGTGAGTCGTTCAGCGTTTGATCCTAACCAGCGGAAAACAGGTTCATGGCCGACGAATCCATTCAAGAGATCATCGACACCTTTGACTTGCTGGGCGACTGGGATCAGCGCTATCAGTACTTGGTCGAGATTGGTGAGCGGCTCCCGGTCATGGACCCTGCCGACAAAACGGATGCCAACCGGGTGATGGAGTGCATGAGTACCGTGCACGTGGTTGCCAAGCCTGAATCGGGTGTGATCCAGTTCGGCGGCGATTGCGACACCGCGATCATCAAGGGGGTAGTTGCACTGCTGGTTGGGCTCTTCTCAGGGAAGACGGCTTCTGAGATCGCGTCGCTTGATGTCGATGCCCTCTTTGAGGGACTGCAGCTGGAGGAGCATTTGAGTCCGAATCGGCATGTCGGCGTCTATGCGATCGTCAATAAGATGAAGGGCCAAGCTGCGCGCCATCCGCTTTGATCCCCCACTTTGATCTTAGAGATCGCTCCACATCCGCACGAGGTTGGCATAGCTGCGGTCGACGAGGGCGGTATGGACCGATTCAGGCGCCTCTTTCAGTAAGACCTCACGCGCCTGATTCAGCTCGTATAGTAACTCGCGTTGCGCGGGATCGCGGATATAGCTCTGAATCCAGGTCAGCGCAACGAGACGCTCACCGCGCGTCACCTCTGCAACCTGGTGCAGACTTGAAGAGGGGTAGATCACAGCATCGCCGGCAGGAAGCTTGACGCGCCGATCGCCAAAGGGGGTGCGCATCACCAAGTCACCGCCCTCGTAGCGATCGGGCTCATTGAGGAAGAGCGTCATCGAGACATCGCTACGGAAGCGTGGTCCGGTACTGCCCATGATGGGATCATCGACATGATCGCCATAGGTCATACCTGGGCGATAGCGAGCGAAGATCGGGTCCGCAACCCGATGCGGCAGGGCACCGAAGCGAAAACGCTCGTTGTGACCGAGGCTCGCCATGAGGATGCGCACCAGTAACTGCATGCGTTCAGGTTCTTGGCGCATCTCCTCGTTGTGCTTGACCCTGGAAGCGGCGAAGCCCGCACTCAGCTTGCCATCAACGAATTCGGCATCAGCGAGCAGTTCGTGGATCTTCTGAATCTGGGCGGAATTTAAGAGACTGGGAATGGTGAGCAGCATAATAATGAAGATAGAATCCGTCGCACCACAGCGACCATGCAGAGAAGTTGGAGGGCCGCATGATCCTCAAGGCCATCATTGATGAGCAAGTTTACACCCTGAACGTCCCTGACCCGGTACTGGAGCGGGGCAGTGACTTCTTCGATCAGCTCGACCGAGACATGGACCAAGGCTGGCAGATGAGCCGTGAATGGGTGGAGGCCCCCGATCGGCTGCAGCGTTGCCAGATCATTGCTGACAAGCTTCTGACCGCTCTCGAGAAAGAGAACGAAAAGTTGGGCATGCTGATGGCCGGCTATATTCTGAGCAGGCTGCCTGAAGTGGAGACTGTCGAGCTCGATATCCAAGGCGAGGTTCAGAACAACCAGTTCCGATTTCGGGAATCGGCAACCCCAAGCGATACAAGCGATCAGAAACCCGCCGTGGACGAACCGGCAAGCGTCACTGCGGGAGCAGATGCCGCAATGGCTGCAGCCGCGACGTCAGGCCTTGCCGGCGGTCTGAGCAAGATGCAGGCGATGGCTCAAGCGGGCCAAGATGTGACCCAAGTCTTCAAGGTCGGCAAGGCCTATCGGTTCTCAGTCCTCGATCCTGCCAGCGGAAGCTGGCAGGATTCACCGATGATGGCCACCGAGGCCGAGGCCGAGCGGTTGCGTCAGCAGGCCTTTAAGGCTCGCTACGAGGCCTTGCAGAGACCCTGAGCCAAGGGCGTGTGCATGGATGCCCTGATCGAACTGGGTTGGCAGGGCTGGCTCAGCCTTGGGTTGGTCGGTTGCTCCTTCGTCTTCTTCCTCCGTACTCGCATCGCACCGGATGTAATTACCTCAGGCGCCCTGACCCTGCTATTGGTCAGCGGCGTGTTGACTCCAACCGAAGCCCTCGCCGGTTTCGCCAACCCGGGCATGCTGACGGTGGCCGTGCTTTACATGGTGGTCTCTGGGCTCAAGGAGACGGGGGCGGTTGGTTGGATCGGGCAAAGCCTGCTCGGCCGCCCGCAAGACGAGCAGGATGCGCGGCTCAGGCTCATGCTGCCGACGGCCGGGCTCAGCGCCTTCCTCAACAATACCGCGGTGGTCGCGATCTTCATCCCAGCCGTTGCCGATTGGGCAAAGCGGCATCGCTTGTCGCTCTCTGGGCTCCTGATCCCGCTTAGCTTTGCCAGCATCGTTGGCGGTACCTGTACCCTCATCGGCACCAGCACCAATCTCGTCGTCAATGGACTCTACAGTCAGCAGGTCGATGGCCCAGGATTCGGACTGTTCGATCTGGCGTGGATTGGCCTGCCCTTGGTGTGCGTGACCTTGGTGTTCATCCTCGTGACGGCACGCTGGCTGCTGCCCGAGCGCGCGACGGCCACTGAGCGTTTTGAAGATGTACGCCGCTATACCACGGAGATGCTGGTCAGCACCGAGAGCCCGCTGGCCGGCAAGAGCATCGAGGCCGCCGGGCTGCGCCAACTGCCGGGACTCTTTCTCGTCGAGATCGAACGCCGCGGGCAGCTCATGCCGGCGGTCTCGCCGCAGGTGCAGCTCGCAGTCGGAGATCGACTCGTGTTTGCAGGCATCCTTGACGCGGTCGTCGAGCTGCACCGCATCCGCGGCCTAGTGCCAGCGACCAATCAGGTCTACAAGCTTGGGGGTCCGCGCCAAGATCGCTGTTTCGTCGAGGCTGTGCTCTCGAACAAATGTCCGCTGGTGGGTATGAGTGTGCGCAAGGGTCGGTTCCGTGGCTACTACAATGCCGTGATTCTGGCACTCTCGCGCAACGGCGAGCGCGTACACCGAAAGATTGGCGACATCATCCTTGAGGCCGGCGACACCCTGCTGCTCGAGACGCGCCCTGATTTCGTGCTGCAGCAACGCAACTCCAAAGATTTTCTGGTCGTAAGCCAATTTGGCGATGAACATCCGCTCTGTCACGATCGCGCGCCGGTCGCGATTGCCATCGTCGTGGCCATGGTTGCGGTCGTTGCCGTCGAACTGCTTAGCATGCTGGAGTCCGCATTGCTCGCGGCTGGCGCGATGATCCTGACCCGCTGTACACCAGACCGCGTGGCACGGCGTGCACCCGACTGGCAGGTGCTGATCCTGATTGCGACCTCCTTTGGCATCGGTGCCGCGTTGGAAAAGACCGGGGCCGCTGCCCTGCTGGCAGGGTCTCTGATCGAGCTTGCCGGCGGCATCCCATGGCTTGCCCTTGGGCTGCTGTTTCTTGCTGCCGCCTTGCTGACGGCGATGGCGACCAACAACGTCGCGGCGGTGCTGCTATTCCCGGTTGTTATCGATAGCGCGCGCCTGATGGAGGTCAGTGTCCTTCCCTTTTTGGTGACGCTGATGGTCGGGGCCTCGGCCAGCTTCTCGACCCCGATCGGCTACCAGACCAACCTGATGATCTTTAACGTCGGAGGCTATCGTTTTGCCGATTTCATGCGCATCGGCATCCCGCTGACGGCACTGATCGGTGTGGTGACGGTCGGCCTGGTCCCCTTCATCTGGCCGTTTTGATCATCCGTGGAGCGCTTGTGTCCATTCATGTTGACACTTTTTTCATTTTTTTGTGTCAAGTGGACTACACACACCCTGAAAAGGGTTTACACTTAAGCGGAAGCTTGTCACTTCCGATGGTTCCGCGTCGCGATACGATGCTGTCGGGTCATAGCGCGGCGTCTAGTTGAGGTCTGCCCTGTACCTTGACGGTTGTGACCGTCGGTCCCCTTCACCACAGGTCCAGTTGGAGGACTCGTCGTGTCCGAAGCCACCGCCGTTTCCAGTCCCGCGCCCGCCAAGCCAAAGGTTAAGCGCAAACGTTATCAATCTCCCCTGCTGCTCGCCCTGTTGCCGCAGATCGTCCTCTTCGTGAGCGCGGTTGTGCTGTTTTGGCTTAGCCAGAACGACATGGCCGGCACGATCGAGTATTGGGAATATTTCATCCCGGTCATCGCCTTGATCTCCCTGGTTTCAGGTTGGAGCCAATCCTATCTATCGAACGAGGTCCGCGCCTGGTACCTGATCAAGCAAGTGGTGCACTGGGGCGCCCTCTTCGCCCTGCTCTACGTGGCCAATACCCAGGGCTTGCGCGCCGGAATGGATGCCCAGCAGTACACCACCGTCGTGATCTACTTGATTGCCTTCGCGACGCTTCTCGCCGCGATCCATCTCGACTTCAAGCTGTTCTTCTTCAGCCTGTTCCTCGTCTTCTGTGCCTATCTGTTGGCCGTGCCGGCCGACAATGCCATGCTGCTGTACATTGGTGACACCTTTGGCATCGATGGTGCTCAGAGCAAGACGCTCTCGATCAGCATTGGTGTCGCCGTCGTTGGCTTTATTGCCAGCACCTTTGTGCTGCTTTCGATGCGGGGGGCTCTGCTGACTAAGCGCATCGGCGCCAAGCGCAAAGAGGGCTAAATCCTGTCTGTGCACGGCTCCGGGGTGGTTGTCCTGGCGCCGTGTAGACGCTCTCTCTCGCGATAGACTCGGCGCCTATCCGTCGTTCATGGAACGGCGCATCGACTAGGAACGCGCTGATGACCTCTAGATCCTATCGACTCAGTCCAGCAACGCCTCGCCATCGCCGCCTCGCGAGCACCCTGGTGGCAGGACTGCTCTCGCTGGTGATCCTCGATACGGGCGTCGCTGCCGAAACCCCTTGGTCTCAAATCAAGACCACTGCTGCAGGCCGCGCTGAGTCCATTGGTGGGCCATCAAACGGTTGCGTTCGCGGGGCCTTGCTGTTGCCGCCTAGTGGAGAGGGTTTCGTGAGTATCCGCCGGCATCGCAACCGCTATTACGGTCACCCTAAGACCATCGCGCTGGTCGAGGAGCTCGGTGCAGCCGTCGCGAAGTACAGCGGAGGTCGATTGATGATGGTCGGCGACCTGGCTCAGCCGCGTGGTGGCCGCATGGCCTCTTCGCATGTCAGCCATCAGAACGGGCTCGATGTCGATATCTGGCTGACACTGGCGGATTCACCCCGCCAGGCCTGGCAAGAGACCCCCGAAGCCAAGGACCCGCCGAGCATGCTGGGGCGGCATGGCTTGCAGCCCAACGCGCGTTGGGGCGCGGATCAGTTGTTCTTGATCAAACGCGCCGCGGAACATCCAGACGTTGACCGTATCCTTGTGAACCCAGGCATTAAGCGTGCGCTTTGCCGCAGTGAGGGCGATGCGCCCTGGCTACGCAAGCTCCGTCCCTGGTGGGGGCACGATGCGCACATGCATGTGCGGCTGGCCTGTCCAACAGACAGCCCGAACTGCAAACAGCAGTCACCAATCCCCATGGGTAGTGGCTGCGGCTCGGAATTAGCCTGGTGGTTCAGTCAGGAAGCACGCTCGCCAAACCGAGGATCATCGTCTAAGCCGAAGCCTAAACCCAAGCCTCCGGCGGCATGCGAGGTTGTCCTTCGCGCCCCTTGAGCGACGAAGCGAGGGTTTAGACGTCAGTCGCTAACGCGCGGCGGAGACTGGACTCCATGTCGACCTCGGTCACCGGTAGCGGCAGGGTGGCAAAGAGCGGGAATCGCGCGATCAGGCTGTCCAGCTTGTGACGATGTTCGGGTTGATAGATCGCGATGACCCGGACCTGTGGATGCCGCTGTAGTCGGGCCATCAGGGTCTCGAGATTGCTAGTACGGTCGCGAAAATCGGATTGGAAGTTGTATTCGGCAACGATGACGTCGGGTATCTGGCGTTTCAGTGCCGCTTGTGCCTTGCGCTGCGAGCTAACGAGCTCAACGTCAAAACCCAGCTGACGATAGAGCGGGCTGAAGTTCGGGTAGCCACCCAGCTCAAGGATGGCAAGAAGGCGTGGCGATTGGCTCAGCGCTGCGTTCGACATCTGTGGCTAGTCCCATCCTTAGGCGAAGACCACCCAGGTGGTGGCGATATATTTAAGTCCGGCTTGCAGTTCGGCCGCACGATGCTCGTGGGTCCAGAACGGCGGAAACAGCACGAGCTTGCCGCGCTCTGGTCGGACACTCAACTGTTGGAAGCGGAAATCAGTCTCGCCGCCCGGGCCAGGCACATCATTCAGATACCAGAGTGCGACCAACTGGCGCTGGCTGAGCTCATGGCTACCGCCATCGATATGCCAGTGATAATACTCACCGGCCCGATAGCGCTGGACCTGATAGCCGATATCCTTGAAAGGCCCCTTGAAATAGGGAAAGGCCTCGCGAAGCTCGAGCATGGCGGCGCCGAGTGAGCGAAAGAACATCCGATCAACGTCTTTCCAGTCTGCTTTGTTACTGACGACTAGATCAGTCGTCTTCTTGACCGAGGCATCTTCCTCGCGCAGTTGGCCAACGCGGCCGGCATATTGCTGTGCCGGGTTGGCTTCAAAACGCGAGATGACCTCATCGCAAAAGGCCGGCGGTAAGGCCGCGCTGCGCTCAAAGATAAAGCTACCAGGGCTGAGCTCGCGCAGTGAACGCAGTGCCGCGGCGCCAACCTCGGTTGGCAGCGGCCCTGTGAACGGCGTCTGACTGCTCATGGCCGATCATCCACCAGCTTGCCCTCTTTCTCGACCGGCATCAGGTCAGCGCGACTGACGCCAAGCCAAACGGCTGCGGCGGTCGCGATATAGATGGTTGAGTAGGTACCCACCAGAACGCCGATGATCAAGGCCAGTGAAAAGCCAGCGATAGCGGCGCCCCCGAAGACATAGAGGGCCACCAACACCAGCAAGGTGGTCCCTGATGTGATGATGGTGCGCGATAGAGTCTGATTGACCGACCGGTTGCTGATCTCGATCACGGTCCCCTTGCGCATTTTGCGGAAATTTTCGCGAATGCGATCGAAGATGACGATGGTATCGTTGAGCGAGTAGCCAATGACCGCGAGCACCGCCGCGAGCACCGTCAGATCGAAGGGGATGGAGAAGATCGAGAACATGCCGATCGTAAAGAGGACATCATGCATGAGCGCGGATACGGCGCCCACCGCGAAACGCCACTCGAATCGAAGCGCCACATAGACCAAGATGCCGATCAGCGCGAACAGGACCGCCAAGCCGCCCTGCTCTCGCAGCTCTTCGCCGACTTGCGGCCCGACGAATTCGACTCGACGCAACTCGATCGCCGTTTCGGTCTCTGCGCTCAGGAGGCGAAATAGACGATCACTGAGCTCAGAGCTGGCCTCCTCGCCTGCTTGCGGCGCGATCCGGATCAGGATGTCCCGATTCGAGCCGAAGTACTGGACGGTCGCCTCCTCGATGCCCTGCTCGGTCAGCGTGGTGGTGATGTCGGCCACCTCAACCGGTTGCTCGTAACCAAGCTCGATCACCGTACCGCCAGTGAAGTCGAGGCCAAAGTTGAAGCCGCGGAATAGGATCGAGAGTAGACAGACCATCATCAAAGCCCCAGAGACGATCGCCGCGATACGTCGCTTACCGAGGAAGTCGATGTTGGAGTCTTTAAGGATCTGGGCATGCGCCATGAGGAGTGCTCCGGTTTAGATGGCCAGTTAGATCGCGAGTTGCTTGACGCGGCGGCCACCGTAGATCAGATTGATCAAGGCCCGAGACCCGAGAATGGCGGTGAACATCGAGGTCAGGATGCCGATGAATAGGGTTACCGCGAAGCCCTTGACCGGCCCGGTGCCGAAGCTGAACAGCACGATGGCCGCAATCAAGGTGGTCACATTGGCATCGACGATGGTCGAGAGTGCCTTGTCATAGCCGGCATGGATGCTCGCCTGGGGCGTACTGCCGTTGCGAATCTCCTCGCGGATACGCTCAAAGATCAGGACGTTGGCGTCGACCGCCATGCCCACCGTCAGCACGATCCCGGCAATACCCGGCATGGTCAAGGTTGCCTGCAGCAATGACAGCACGGCGATGATCAGCACCAGATTGACGATCAACACCAGGTTGGCAACCAGGCCAAAGACGCGATAGTAGAGCGCCATGAAAATCACGATTAGTGCAAGGCCGATCAGCACTGAGCGAAAGCCTTGGTCGATATTGTCCTGACCAAGGCTGGGGCCGATGGTGCGTTCCTCGACGATCTCAATCGGTGCCGCTAGCGCGCCAGCGCGCAGCAACAAGGCGAGGGTGTGGGCTTCTTCGGAACTATCGAGGCCGGTGGTCTGGAAGCGTCGACCGAACGGCTCGAGGATATTGGCGACACTGATCACCTCCTCGCTTCGCAGGCGTTCCTTCACCGGCTCTCCGTCAAGGATGCGGGTGACGGTTCGGGATTCGATGAAGACCACGGCCATCGGCTTGCCGACATTCTCGGTGGTCACCCGACGCATCTGACGCGCGCCTTGGCCGTCCAGGCTCACACTCACCATTGGCGAGCCGCTCTGCTGATCGAAGCCAGCCGCAGCACTGGTGATTTGGTCGCCGGTGACGATGACGCGACGCTTCAGCAGGATCGGCTGGCCATTACGCTCATAGTAGAGTGCGGCGCCGACGGGAACCCGGCCATCCAAGGCATCCTGAACAGGATGCTCGGTATCGACCAGACGATATTCGAGGGTTGCGGTCGCCCCCAGCAGATCCTTGAGTCGAGCCGGGTCTTGGGCGCCGGGAAGCTGGACGATGATGCGGCGTTCGCCCTGGCGCTGAATGATCGGCTCGGCGACGCCGAGCGCATTGACGCGATTGCGCAGCGTAGTGATGTTTTGCTCGAGCGCAAAGCCCTTGATCTCTTCTTGCTTCGCCGGCGGGAGAACGCCGTAGAGGTAAAAATCCCCACCTTGGCTGCCTGAAGTGACCTCGAGATCCTGAAACTCGCGTCGAATCCGCTTGGCGGCCTCATCACGGGTCGCTTCTTCCCGAAAGCGGACCTCGATGCGGCCGTCTTCGTGCCCGACGGTCAGATAGCGGATGCGATCGTTGCGCAACTGCGTGCGGATCTCACCGGTATAGCGCTCCAGCGCCTGCGTGACCGCTGCATCCATGTCAACATCGATCAACACATGGATACCACCTCGTAAATCCAATCCCAAGAACATCGGTTGCAGCCCGAGCGCCTCGACCCAGCCCGGCAGGTCTGGGGATTGCGTCAGCGCATGCTGGTAGCGGTCGCCCAGGGTGCGGTCGAGTATCGCCTGGCCACGCAGCTGGTCGCTCGGTCGCTCGAAGCGAATGAGGGCTCGACCACCTTCGCGTGCATCGATCGCCTTGACCGGCACGCCGGCATTCTCCATCGCCGCTGCGATTTGGGCGCGAGTTGCTTCGCTGACATCCCCCTTTTCAGCCTTGACCTCGATTGCTGGGTCCTGCGGAAACAGGTTGGGCAACGCCAAGACGAAGCCGAAAAGGATGACGGCCAGGATCAGCAAATTCTTCCAGAGTGGATACTGATTCATGTGGAAGTGTCTTCCAGTGGCGGAATGTTGCGGCGAACATTTGCAGCGAGCTGGGCGCCGAGCCTGCAGCGCAGGCCCGCGCGTGCGAAGGGCGGACGCCCCTTAGAGAGGCCGATCAAGAGTGGCCCCTCAGCGAGCCGATGTGCTCAAAGATCTTTCAATGATCCCTTCGGCAGCACAGCTTCGACTGCTTGGCGGCGGACCTTAATAACGACGTTATCAGCCACCTCGACCTGGGCAAAGTTATCGCCGAGCTCGGTAATCCGCCCGGCCACACCGCCCATGGTGATGACCTCATCGCCCTTACCTAGCCCTTCTACAAGGCGTTTATGCTCCTTTTGGCGTTTGATCTGCGGCCGGATCATCAAGAAATACAAAATGATGATCAGACCGATCGGGAACAGCAGCCCGAGCAAGGGGTCGCCAGCAGGAGCGCCTTCGGCCTGGGCCAAGGCGTCAGAGATGAAAAAGCTCATCGGGGGGTTCCTCATAGGAGGCGCAGCATGCGCGATTCAGCGGTGAACTAGCCGGGTATTATGGCATATCCTCATCGACAGAGAACCGGGCCGCGAAGGCGTCAAAACGCCCTTCGGCGATTGCCTCTCGCAGTGCGCGCATCAAGTCTTGATAGAAGGCGAGGTTGTGGATGCTGTTGAGCCTGGCGCCTAGGATTTCGTTACAGCGCTCGAGATGATGCAGATAGGCGCGGCTGTAATGCTGGCAGGTGTAGCAGCCACAGCCTGGATCGAGCGGCCTGTCGTCGCTTTTATAACGCGCGTTGCGAATTCGCAATACACCACCCCGCACGAACAGATGCCCATTGCGTGCGTTGCGCGTTGGCATCACACAGTCAAAGAGATCGATCCCCCGCGCGACCGCCTCGACAATATCCTTTGGCTTGCCAACGCCCATCAGATAGTGCGGATAGGCCGCTGGCAGTGCTGTTGCCAGATGATCGAGCACTGTTAACCGCTCCTCCCGCGGCTCGCCGACCGAGAGTCCACCGATCGCATAACCATCGAAGCCGATTCCTTCTAGCCCGGCGAGCGAGGCCGAGCGAAGCAGGGGTGACATACCGCCTTGGATGATGCCGAACAAGGCCGCTGGATTATCCGCATGGGCTTGCTTGGAGCGTGCCGCCCAGCGCAGCGAGCGCTCCATCGAGCGGCGCACCTCGTCATCGCTCGCCGGGTAAGGCGTGCACTCGTCGAAGATCATGACGATGTCGGCGCCGAGCGCCCGCTGCACCGCCATCGACTCCTCCGGTCCTAGGAAGACCGGGCTGCCGTCAACCGGCGAGCGGAAATGCACGCCTTGCTCACTGATCTTGCGCAGCTCGCCGAGGCTAAAGACCTGAAAGCCACCGGAGTCGGTCAAGATTGGCCCGTCCCAGTGCATGAACCGATGCAGGCCTCCAATCTGTTCGATGATCCCGGTGCCGGGTCGCAGCATCAGATGGAAGGTGTTGCCAAGGATGATCTCGGCACCGATCTTGCGCAATTCCTCGGGGGTCATCCCTTTGACGGTGCCATAGGTGCCGACCGGCATGAAGGCGGGGGTCTCGATGCTGCCGCGAGGTAGGCTCAGGCGACCGCGTCGGGCCAGGCCGTCATTGGCTAGGAGCTGGAAATTCAGATTCATGGTCGGGCCTCGGGCTTGGCTGCGCTGAGGCCGAGCCAGGCTTCGAGCCCGTGGAGATCCACGACCTCGCACAACGGCGGCTCAAGCTCGCTCGGCCAAGGCCTGCCCGATCGATTGATCCAAACGGTCGCCAGACCGAAGGCCCGTGCGGCTTGCACATCCAGCATTGGATCATCACCGATATGTAGGGTCTGCGCCGGTGTCGCTTCAGCCCACCCCATCGCCAGCGCGAAGATCGCCGGGTCCGGCTTGGCGGCGCCCGCTTCGGCAGCGGTCAGACAACGATCGAAGATTCCGCGCAGCGGTGTGTGCTGGACCTCAGCGTTACCGTTGGTCACCGCGACTAATCGGCAATGCTGACGCAAGCGCGTCAGCACTGGGATGACATCCGCATAGGGCTCGACGCGGTTCCGCGCCTGGCGAAAAGCGGCCATTGCGCCCTGCGCCCATTCGCTGGCCTGGTGCTCGGAATAGTCCATCTCCATCAACAGGCCTCGCAAGGCCGCATCCCGCAGTGCGGTGACATCATGCGCTAGGTCAGGTCGCGCGCGCATCAGCTCCCGACGATGTGCGCGCAGGCTTTCAACAGTATGAGACTCGGCGAGCCGCGGTACCTGCGTGGCAAGCCAGGCATAGTGGGCTGCCTCAGCCGCCTGAATGACAGGTGCGCAGGGCCAGAGGGTGTCATCGAGGTCGATGGTGATCAGGCGGAGGTGCTGCCATGCGGACATATCAATCAGGTTTGGGGTCTCTTGTTGGGGGGATGCGCTTGATGCTGCTGGCGCGCGAACGTCTTGGGCCTGAGCCGATCCGCCCAAACCTCGAATGGGTCCCACCGCACGCCTTTTTTGGTGCTGCATGATCCCGCAATCATACCGACCGAGGCCATCCTCATGTTCCTGTTCCGCAAGAAAACCGAGCTCCCCACTGCCCAGGAAGCCCTCCCCGGACGCCAGACCCCGATGTTGGTCACCCACCGACACATCGTGCTTGATCATCCACTGCAGCCGCCGTTTCCTGAGGGAATGCAGCAGGTGCTGTTCGGCATGGGCTGCTTTTGGGGGGCCGAGAAGGCGTTCTGGAGCCTGCCCGGCGTCTACACGACTGCTGTCGGCTACGCTGGAGGCTTGACCCCAAATCCGACCTATGAAGAGGTCTGCTCCGGTTATACCGGCCATAACGAGGTGGTCTTGGTGGTCTATGATCCTGCGAAGATCGACTTCGAGCAGCTGCTGCTCACCTTTTGGGAAGGTCATGATCCAACCCAGGGCATGCGCCAAGGTCATGATGTCGGTACTCAGTACCGTTCTGGCATCTACGGCGTCGACTCCAAGCAGTTGGAGGCTGCCCGCAACAGCCTGAGCCAGTATCAACGAGCGTTAGAACAGGCTGGAAAGCGCGCCGACATCACCACGGAGATCCTCTCCGCGCCAACCTTCTATTACGCCGAAGCCTACCACCAGCAGTATCTGGCCAAGAATCCTGGCGGCTACTGTGGTCATGGCGGTTGCGGGGTGCGCTATCCAGTCGCGGTTATCGGCGAGGTCGCTTGATCGAGTACATGTCGCACAAATGCCAACTGGTTCACGTTTCTAGCGTTAGCGTCGACTAGACTAGAGTGCAGTTGGTAGCAATGCAGCGGTCGGGCTTGACAGGCAGATTAGTATTTAAGAAACTAGCAATGCACTTGGGGTTCGCAGTCTCCAGGTGCACTCCTCCATCCTCCTTTGGTGGTAATCTTTAGAGCGCGGCGCCAGCCGCGCTTTTTTTTGCCCGAATGCTTTTCGGACGCTCTTGCAGCGCTACCTCGGCCTCATCCGAAGCGCGTTTTCGCCTTTTTTCAAGCATCTAGCACTGCTTGGTCAAAAACATCGCATCGCCGTAGCTGAAGAAGCGATAGCGTTGCATGATGGCATGTTGGTAAGCTGACATGATGGCCTGATGGCCTGCAAAGGCCGAGACCAGCATCAGCAAGGTCGAGCCCGGCAGGTGAAAGTTGGTGATCATCGCGTCGACGACGCGAAACGCATAAGGCGGACGGATGAATAGGCGGCTCTCCCCGCGATAGGGCGCTAAGCATCCTGTAGGCTCTGCTGCCGCTGCGGTCTCGAGACTGCGGACCGTCGTGGTGCCAACGGCAATGATGCGCCCACCGGCGGCGCGGGTGGTCTCGATCTGCTCAACGGCCCTCTCAGACACCTCGAGCCATTCAGCATGCATGCGATGCCGGTCGAGGTCTTCCTCGCGGACGGGCTGAAAGGTCCCAGCACCGACATGCAGGGTCACGCGCGCGGTCGCCAGCCCTGCCCGAGCCAACTGTTTGAGCATCGCCTCGTCAAAATGCAATCCTGCTGTCGGTGCCGCGACCGCCCCCTCACGCTCGGCATAGACCGTCTGATAGCGCTCGCTGTCGGCCACATCATCGGCGCGTCGGATATAGGGTGGCAACGGCATGTGACCATGGCGCCGCATCAGTCCTGCAAGTGTCGTATCAAGCGCCCGTAGCCGAAATAAGCCATCCTCGGCGGCCAGCATCAGCAACCGCTCGCCGTCGGCCAAGCGCAGTTCACTGCCCGCAGCCGGTGTCCTGCTCGCGCGCAGATGGGCGAGCGCCTCATGCTCGTCCACCATGCGCTCGATCAGCACCTCGACCCGGCCGCCGGTCGGCTTCTGTGCGAACAGTCGCGCCGGGATTACCCGCGTATCGTTGAACACCAAAAGATCACCAGGGCGAAGCAGACTCGGCAGATCTTGAAAACAGAGGTCGTCGAGGCGGCCGCTGGGGCCATCAAGCGCGAGCAGACGACTGGCGCTGCGTTCTGCAAGTGGACGCTGAGCGATGAGCTCATCCGGGAGATCAAAATGAAAATCGGAGCGGCGCATGAACCCTGTGCAACAACCTCAAGAGATGACTGTACCCTTAGGCATACTCAGACTATAATAATAAGTTCGCTGCCGGGGTGGCGGAATTGGTAGACGCAGTGGACTCAAAATCCACCGGTGGTAACACCTTACGAGTTCGAGTCTCGTCCCCGGTACCAACCTTCGATACAGTCATCCATGCGCCTAGGCATCGACCGCCTCCTCGCCGACGGCCACCTGCGGCGACCCCTTGTCGGGCGGCGCATCGCCCTGCTCGGCCATCCTGCTTCCGTCAACCACGTCGGGCGCCACAGCCTCGACGCGCTCATGTCGTTAAGCGGCTTGAAGATCACCGCTGCCTTTGGACCTCAGCATGGCATGCGTGGCGAGAAGCAGGACAATATGATCGAGTCCGATGACTATATCGACCCGATCCACCACATCCCGGTGTTCAGTCTCTACGGAAAGGTGCGCTATCCAACCGATGCGATGCTCGACCAGTTCGACCTGCTGTTGGTCGATCTGCAGGACATTGGTACACGCATCTATACCTATGTGACCACCCTTGCCTATGTGCTCGAGGCCTGCGCCAAGCGCGGCAAGGCAGTCTGGATACTCGACCGACCCAACCCCGTTGGTCGCCCTGTCGAAGGTAGCCTGCTTGAAGACGACTGGCAGAGCTTCGTCGGTGTCGCGCCGCTGCCGATGCGCCATGGGCTCAGCTTTGGCGAACTGGGGCACTGGCTGATCGCCAACAAAGGTCTCGACCTCGAGCTCGAGGTCATCAGGATGGACGGCTATCAGCCCGATGAGGCCCCCGGTTACGGCTGGCCCCGCGACGAACTGCCTTGGGTCAACCCAAGCCCCAATGCCTCCAGCCTCAACATGGCGCGTTGCTTCCCAGGCACCGTTCTGCTCGAGGGGACCAGCCTCTCGGAAGGACGCGGCACCACTACCCCGTTGGAGATCCTGGGCGCCCCAGCACTGGATAGCTGCCGACTCATGCAGCGCATGGAGACGCTCGCCGCAGACTGGATGCAAGGCGCCCTGATTCGCTGCTGCGCTTTCGAGCCCTGCTTTCACAAGCACCAAGGAACACTTTGCCAAGGGCTCCAGATCCACACCGACAGCGTCCATTATGACCATCTCCGCTTCCGTCCTTACCGGCTGATCGCACTCTTCCTCAAGGCCTTACGCATCGAATATTCAGATTACCCAATCTGGCGTGACTTCCCCTACGAATACGAGACCGAACGCCTCGCCATTGACCTGCTGAGCGGCGGCACCAGATTGCGCGAATGGGTCGACGATGCCACTACCGAACCTGCGGACCTCGATGAACCGCTCGTCCGCGACGAGCAACAATGGATCGAAGAGCGCTCGCCTTTCTTGCTGTACTAGCGGTGTATTGATGATCACCCAAACCTGTATGGGCGAAAGCCGACCAAGCGCCGCGCCATCTTGACAAACGATTCAGCGATTTCGTCGAACCGAAGAAAAAAATAGCCCGGTGCATCTTGACTTCGCTGCACCAAAGAAGTTTAATATTCGGCTTCGCCTCGCCTTCTCCGGCATGGCATGCCCTTCGAGCCCAGGTAGCTCAGTTGGTAGAGCAGGGGACTGAAAATCCCCGTGTCGGCAGTTCGATTCTGTCCCTGGGCACCACTTTTCAAGCACTTACACTCGCATCAAGGCGCATCAGTCGCCTAGATGAGCCCCTTTCGCGTCCCTTAGTGGTACCGTATTTGGTACCGCGCCAATCCAGCGCTGCTTTTACCGTCGTTGGCGTTGCAACGAGGTTGCTGTGAAAAACATCAGAAAAGAGCGCGGGCGATAACCTGTATCCCTGTTGCAATCGCTGTTGCAAATTATTCGGCAGTCTTTGATAGGCTTTGCCGATCGTTCGCCGACGGTTGTAGCCGGGATATCAGCGGTTGCAGCCGGGTTAGCCGTATCCATCAAAGCCCTCTGGGGTGTTGCAAAATATTCGCATTCGCAAAAAACCATGTATTACTCGCGAACGAAACCCCAGTGCGCTGTACCCCCGGCGCGGGCCAATTTCGGAACCTACCCCCCCGTAGGACTCAATGCACAGCAGCCCAGCTGCCCCCCTGCTTCACCTCGGGCAGGGTCACCACGTCGGCAGCCTCGGGGAACACATCGAGGAATCCCTGCACCATCGCATCCTGCAGGGCTTCGGCGGCCGTCTCGGCATGGTCGAGGGGCACCTGCAGGGTGATCTCATCATGCACGGTATGGTAGAGCGCAGCATCGGTGCCGGTTAGAGCTCTTGGCAAGCGGCGCAGTGCGGACATCAGCACCTCAGCTGCACTGCCCTGTACCGGAATGTTCTGTGCTTCCCCCCTTAGATACCCCTCGCCTTGTACGTCGAAATCTCGCACCAGTCCTAAGCGGGTGCGCACCTGTCGAAACTGTTGGGCTTGGGCCACCTGCTGCCGTTTCCACTGTTCCAGCTGCGGGTAAGCCAGCTGAAACCGCAGCAGGGCCTGCTTAGCCTCATGGCTGCTCATCGCTACCCCATAGTCCACCTGAGCGGTGCGGGCCAGCCCGGCAGGGCCTTGCCCAAACAGGTTGCCAAAGTTCACGGCCTTGGCGGCTTGGCGCTGCTCGGGTGTCACCTGCTCGGGATCAACCCCGGCGATCGCGGCGGCGGTGCTGCGGTGCAGATCGCCACGGTTGCGGTACACGTCCAGCATGGCCTGATCCTGAGACAGCAGCGCGGCCACCACCAGTTCGATCTGCGAATAGTCGGCACTCACCAGCACCATGCCAGGGGGGGCGGTGAACAGCTCTCGAAAGGTGCCTTGCTTCGGGGCCTGTTGGGTATTGGGCTTGCTCGCGGTAGCCCGGCCTGAGCGGGTAAAGCCAAGGCTAAATTCCGGGTGCAGCTGATCGGTGACGGGGTGCCGGTGCTTTTCGTAGCTGCTGCCGTAGGTGCTCAGTAGCTTACTCACGGCCTTGTAGCGCAGCAGCGGCTGCACCATCGGCAGGTGGGCGAACAGGGCTAGGCTGTCGGCATCGGTCTTGAGGCGGCCTGTTTTCTCGGTCTTGGGCCAGCGTTTCAGGCTGTCGGCATCGAGGCGCTGCTGCAGCCAGTTGCCCAGCTGCGGGCCACTGTTGGGCGAGACTTCAGGGCCTAGGTGTTCTCGCAGCTCAGCTTGCAGCCGTTCCTGTTCCTGCTGCCAGGTGGCTTGCAGCGCGGCATGCCCGGCCCAGTCGAAGCACTGCCCCTGCAGCTGCAGCCCAGCCAGTACCGGCAGCACATCGCACCAGAGGGCATACAGGCGGCGCTGATCGTTGCGTTGCACCTTGGGCAGCAGCTCGCGGGCAATGCGTACGGTTGCCAGGGCATCGAGGGCAGCATAGTGCAGCTGGCGCTCGGACAGCTCCGCCGTGCCCCAGTCGCTCACCTGCTCGGTCTTGTCCATGTCCAGCGCCAGCACATCGGCGGAGACTTCGGCCAGCTTGCGCAGCCGGTGCGATAGCAGCCGATCTAGCAGCATGCCATCGTGCAAGCGTGGCACGGCCAGCCCGGCATGCGTTAGGTGGCGATACTCGAAGCTGCCGTTAAAGGTGGCCCATGGGGCAGCACTGAGCGGGGCTAGGGCATCGAGGGGCACCTGCTGCAGATCAAACAGGGCCACCCGGCCATCCAGGGCGGCGACCTGCACCAGGCGTATCTCGGCAGTCTGTGGATCGAGGGCAGCATGGGGGCGATCTCGATAGGCGGCTGCAGCGTAGGTCTCGATATCAACGCCTAGCACGGGTTCTGCGGCCAGCTGGGCAGCGCGGCGGGCGGCTTCGGCGGGATCGGTTACATAGCGGATCAGGGCAGGATCAAGCATCGGAGCTTCGCCTTATTAAAATGCATTTTGTATATGTCATTCGTAGTGATAATAAGCGGCGTGGATAACCCGGCGAATGCCATAAAAGCGTTTGAATGACAGCGGGTTATTGATCTCATAACCGCATGGGGTTGCAGGCGTCCAACCTGTTGGCGATCTGTGGATAAGAACGGGCAGATTTCGATCGACAGGTTATGCACAGGCTGATACCGGCAGTGCGCACCTGGTTATGCAGGGGCAGGCTTAGTGGGTACGCAAGGGGTGGCTGCCAGGCTGCCATGGCGGACAGGCGGCAGCCATTGGCAGCCAGCGAGGCGAGAATTGGCAGCCATGTCAGCCAGGCAGCCACCCCTTGCGTTGAGGCTAGGCATCATCCGGGCGCAGCTCATAGCCCGTGCCATGCACCCGCACATAGCCCCGGCGCAGCAGCTCAGCCATCAGTTCACGCGCCAGCTGAGACTGCCCCCGGATCATGCGCGGCCCCTTGCGGTACATCTCTCGAAGTTGAAAGACACTTTCCCCCGTCTCAGCCCGGCGCTGCAGCATCCAATCATGCAGCTGTTTCGGCAGGGCCACCTCACGGCGGTGCTCCACCAGCTTGGCGCTGATCCGTTGCCATTCGCCTAGGTGCCAGTCCATCAGGCGGGCGGCCCTGTCGATATGCCCCTGCTGCACCTGCCCGGCCCCTTCCAGGGCGGCCTGCACCCCGGCCAAGCGCAGCACCTGCTCGGGAGCCTTGTTCGCCACTTCGCGGATATCCCGATACTCGCCTAGCAGCGCAGCTTCATAGCGGTTATGTACCCCGATCCAGTTCTCGAAAGCAGCGTCATCGAGGGGCAGGGCCTGGGGCTGCAGTTCCCCTGTTATCAGGTTGATCTCGGGGGCACGCGCCAGCAGGGCATCCAGGGCCTGCTCGAAACGGTGCAGCCGAGCATCCGCGGTGCGGCGGCGATAGGGCCTGCTGCCGATGGTCGAGGGCGGAAAGGCGGGCAGACAGCGGCTGAGGAACCCCTGCCCGGACAGGGTGCGGCTGTCAAACAGGGCGGCGGCCACCTCGGGCTGCAGCATCATGCTCAGTGACAGGCGGCGGCCATAGAGCGCGGTGGCTTCATCGAGACTCGCCTTGGCCTCAGCATGGAAGCTGCCCGACCAGAGCCCGGACAAGACCGCAGCGGTTGCCGTGTCGCGGCCTTCGCGCATGCTGTAGCCCCCGAGCCAGGCGGCAGCATCGCTGTTGGTCAGGGTCAGGGCGGGCCAGTGGGCATCCAAGGTCTTAATCAGCCCCTCGGTGGTGCAGCTGGTCAGCAGCCATGCAGGCTTGCGTGGGCGCGGCCCCGGATCGGGGGCATCCTTGCCGATCTTGGCGGACTTCCAGGCTTCGAGGGCAGTCTGATAGCGCACCAAGGCTTCACGCATGCGTAGATAGATCAGCCGAAAGGCTTGTTCGTCGGTGCTGGTCTTGCGCTCACCCGGCAGGGCCACCAGCACCAGCCAGAGACTGAGCGGGATGGTGCGGCCATCGCAGACCACGTTGAAGCGTTCCTGCACCACGGCAGCACTCGCGGCCCAACAGGATTGCGCGGCCAGTGCCAGGGGCACCTGCTGGCGCTCGGTCAGGGCCTGCACGGCAGGTTGCAGGATTGGCCCTAGGGCATCGAGGGGGTAGGCTTGCGCGGCAGCGGTTGCGGGATCGGTGCCGGTCTCGAATTCCAGCAGCTCGGGCCAGTCCATGCCTGCAGCCCATGCGGACGAGGCGTTGCTGGTGCCGGTAGCCTGCTCGGCAGTCTGCCCCCCAAAGGTCAGCCCGGCGCAGTCATGGGCAGGGGCGGGGCGTGTCGATCGCGATAGGGGTACCTGCTCAGCCGTCATGCCCCCGAATGTTAGGCCCAGATCAGCGGTGCCTTGCATGCCAAGCTGCCACCATGCTTGCAAGCATGCAGCCAGATCATGCCCCAGCAGCTCGGCACAGCGCGGCCAGCCGGTGATCGGTTGCCCGGACTGAGCCCGGTCGAGGGTATCTTGCACGGCCCTTGCCCGGTCGCGGCGCTCGGGATCATCGGCCACCTGCAGCAGGGCCACCAGCAGCTGTTCAATCTCAGCTCGGGGCCAGCTTGCATGCCAGCAGGCACCTGCCAGGGCGGCGGTCAGATCGTGGCGGCTTCCTTCAAACTCCGGCCAATGCCGCACCAGCCATAGCACCAGCTCGCGGGTAACAGTTTCGCGGCCAGCTGCCCGGCTTCGGGCCAGTCGAGATCAACGTCCACCAGATCAGCGGACGGGGCACCAAGCAAAGCCCCGAGATTGCACTGCCCGGCAAATTGGCGGGGTACGTCATCCATCGAGGGCATGGCGGTCTGCTGCCAGGCGTTCGCAGTCGGGGCCTTGCCCCTGTGCTTCACCCGCAGCGGCACAATGCCCAGCTGCACCAGATCGGCGGCAGCTTGGGCGATCGGTGGCAGGGGTGCGGTGGTTTCGATAGCGAGGGCTTGCTGGTGCATATCAGCGGCCCCCTGGGCAGCACGGGGCTACCCTGTCTAAAATGACAGCGTTCACGGGAATACCTCTCAGCAGCCAACCCCCGGTGCTCGCGGGGGCGGCTAGCGTCAGTCTCGATTACCAGTCAATCGGCAGTTCAGCTTGGGCAGGCGTTGCGGCCTGCTCGGGCTGTTGCTGCTGCGGTGCGGTTGCGGCTTGGGCTTGCTCGGCTTGCTGGGGTGCAGTAGGGGCAGGCTCAGGGGCTGCCGGTGCCGGTACAGCAGGCGGGGGCGGCACAGGTGCCGGTATCGAGGGCGGTGCAGCCTGGGGCGGCTGAGGGGTTACTGCAGGGGCTTGCGGTGCCGGTGCCGCATGGGCGAAGGGATCAACGGCAGCTGCTGGCGCTTGCGCGGCCCCGATCGGTACCCTAACCCGAATCGCGGGCACCACTTGACCCTGAAACATCACGTTTTCAGGGTACAGCTCAATCTCGCGGCCAGCCCATGCCGTTGTCTCGGTGCCGAAACTGGCGGCGATCAA
Organism: Lamprobacter sp.; assembly: GCF_034860625.1. NCBI lineage: Bacteria > Pseudomonadati > Pseudomonadota > Gammaproteobacteria > Chromatiales > Chromatiaceae > Lamprobacter > Lamprobacter sp. Next base: position 3,164 of record NZ_JAYESN010000005.1, on the reverse strand, counting down.
CAAGCCGTTTGTTTTGTTCAGGATCAGCTTTTTCGGCACCCCTCGGAATTGCAGGGCGGGCTTGATCTCGCCCTGCCCTAGTTGCTCGGGGGCACAGTTGGCAATCGTTACCCGGCGCACTTGGCCCTGCAGATCGGCGGCCTTGAGATAGTTGCTCGGGAATAGGCTGTTGATATCCATGTCAGCACCCCTCCCGCAGGAACAGCACCCGATCACCCGTTGCCGTGTCTACCGGCTCGCTGTCGAGGGTGACGGTCGAGGGGCCTTGCACCACTTGGGCGACATTGGCCCCTGCTGCCAGGATCACGTAATGCGCGGGCACATGTGCCAGCAGATCGCGTAGCTGCACTACGGTCAGCGGCCCCGATGTTGTCAGGGTAGTCATTGCTGCACCCCCTGATTTTCCAGCCAGTCGATAAACCCGGCTTCGTTGACTAGCAGCTTGCGGCCAAGGCGGCGCACATGGGGCTGCAGCCCGTTCTGATCGGCGCGGCGGACGTAATGCCTAATGGCATGGGCTGTTAAGGTTGGGTGCTGCGGATCAGCCGCGTTTAGGCGTGCAGCAAGGGCGGAAATGCTGCGCCATGGGGAGGGCAGCTCGGGCAGTTCATGCTGCACTCGGGCAGCTTCGAGGGGCGAAGGCATGGTAATGCTACCTCATGGTTCATGCGCGGCGCGGGGTTGCGTCGCGTTACATGGGTAGCCTAGCGGTGCGTTGAATAGAGAGATATACAGGGGATACGTATCAGGTGCAGGTGATACGTATCCGGTGCAGGGGTACGTATCTAATCCTTTACTTCATACAACCACGGTTCGATTGTGCTTGGGGCACGGTGCATTATGGGGCCTAATTGCCTTGCGGCTTCAGCTTTCGATAGCTCCCCTTTCCCTTCGCGACGCCACTGCTGCCGCTTTTCCAGATACCATTGCTGCGCATATTGCACGCGCGGGGCCTTTCCCTCTAGCCCCCATCTAGCGAATACCGGGTTAGCTTTTTTTAGCTCTCCCTTCTCAATTAAGCCCAACACATAGGCGGCTTCGGCCAAGATTCGCCACGGCATCGCGTGGTCTCCCCAGCCCCCGCAATTCTCCCGCACCTGCTCTAGCTGTTCCTCTAATAGCGTGCGCAGCTCGGGCGGGGCGGTAGCGGCCTTGGGCGTTAGCTGATCCACCATGGCCTGCATGGTGCGGCAGGCGTTGCTGTCAGAGTGATACCGCTTCCGCTCTAAGCGGTGGTTCTCAGCTTGCAGCAGGGCCTTGATCTGCTCGGGCTTGGGGTTAAGCGGATCAATGATGCTCATCCTTCACCCCCTGCCAGCTCAAGGCGACGCTCAATCCGTTCCAGGCGATCAGCCAGCTTATCGAGGGTCAGCTGCTGGCGGGCGTCGGTTTCATCGCCATAGGCCACCTCACGTTTGACCAGCCCCATGGTGCCTTCGAGGGCGGTCATGCGGTGCTTCAGCTCGGACACATCATCAGCAATCTGATCCACCCGGCCCCGGATATGGCGAAGGTGCTCTAGGATCAGGCTGTCGAGGGTGCTGCTCATCCTTCACCCCCTGCCGTGCCCAGCAGCTCATCAGCCATGCCCCGTACCAATGCATGCGTATGCTGCTCGCTCAGGTGGGCATAGCGTTTCGTCGTGTTCGCGGACTTGTGGCCTAGGACGTTGCCGATTTCCAGCAGGCTTGCCCCCTTGCGGGCTAGGAAACTGGCGCAGCTGTGGCGTAGATCGTGCCACCTGAAATGCTCGATACCGGCGCGGCGCAGTGCGGTTTCCCATGGGGTGCGCAGCTGTACGGGCTGCTTGTCCGATACCCGGCTTGGAAACAGCAGCCCGTCATCGTTCAACGGTGTCACCTTGCCCTGCTGGCGCTGTTTCTTGCGGGCCTGCAGCAGCGGCAGCACCTGAGCGGCGATCGGTAGGCTCCGAATCCCTCCCTTGGTACTGGTTTCGTTGTCCACCCGCACCTGCACCACCCCGGCCTGCAGATCAATATCCTTCCAGCGCAGATTCAGAATCTCGCCTTGCCGTGCCCCAGTGGTGATCGACAGCAGCACGGCCAGCAGCAGAGCGGGGCTTTCGGACTCATGGCAGGCGGTCAGCAGGCGCTGCAGCTCATCCTCGGATAGGTATCGAGTACCGGCGTTGTGCTCACTGCCCTTTGCCACTTGCTGCAGCGGCGAGACTTGCAGCCAGTGCCACTGCTTGACGCAAGCGGTCAGCACGGCCCCGAGGGTGGCAAGGTGCCGGTTGACGGTCGCGGGACTTCGATAGCGGGGCGGCCCTGCTTTCTCGGCAGACTTGGCCTTGCTCGGGATTGGGGTAGTCGCCAGCAGATCGCGGTGCTCGGCAATCTTCGCGGCGGTCAGCTCGGATAGGCGAAGGTGGCCTAGGTGCGGCTGCCAGTAATCCAGGTGCTGCGCGTACTTGCGGGCAGTCTCGGGGCGCAGCTTGGGCAGGAATTCAGCGCGGTACTTGGTGACCGCTTCGGACAGGGTATGTCTGTGGGCTTCGGTGGTCAGCCCGGCATCGTTGCGCTGCTGCTCCACTTCGCAGGCGCGTGCCCACTTGACGGCATCCGAACGGTTCTTGAAACACTTGGACAGCTCGGGGGCGTTGTCGCGGCGTACCCGTGCCTTGTAGACGGTACCCGTCGAGCGGTGTAGCTTGGTGATGGTTGCCATGTGCAGGTGCCTCTGCAGGTGGTGACGGGAACAGCCTAGGGGTACCGCCCTGGGCTGTTTCGTTTTGCGCGTCAGTCCGCACTGCGGCGCATGGCTCGATATTAGCGTAAATTGCAGTGCACTGGTACCGAAATTGGTACCGGGAAAGTGAAAAAGGCTTGAAAGGCTTGTTTATCAGGGGAGGAATGGGGACTGAAAATCCCCGTGTCGGCAGTTCGATTCTGTCCCTGGGCACCATCAAATCAGTGACTTATCGCCGCGATTGCCACTTCTCTCCTCGCGGGGTCCGTTCCAGGTCCGTTCAACCGCAAGGTTCGTCTGTTGAGATTTGGAATCCAACCTCCGTTCTGATAGGTGTAGGGTCTTCCTTGTCTCTGCGCCCATGGCAAGACCACCCGGCAGTTGCCCCTCGATCAAGCCCTTCGCGTGGACCCGGCATTCACCAAGTCGACAGCGGGCTGACGAACAAAGGGCCG